>NZ_JBFAXI010000052.1:23388-59681 GCF_040680735.1 Streptomyces sp. NPDC051987
GTGCTGGCGCTCGTGGACGCCGCGAGCGGCAAGCCGTTCGTGGACGTGGTGGCCCCCACCGTACGGTTCGAGAGGTCAGGAGACGGTCACGTCGTCGTAGTAGGTGTAGGTCGCGTCACCCGCGTAGTTGTCGTCGTTGTTGGTGAGGGTGAGCGTGTAGTTGTGGCCCGGGGTCACGGTGCCGGAGACCTGCTTCCAGCCCGCACCCTGGGTGCAGGTCTTGGCGAGCAGCGTCGTGGTGGTGCCGGCAGTGGTGTCCTGGAGGGTGGCCGTCGCCCAGTCGTAGGCCACCGTGTCCGGGCAGGTGACGTCGTACCAGAAGGAGACCTTGCTGGTGCCGGACGGGGCGGTGAAGGACTGGGAGACCGAGGAGGCGTTCGTCGGGCTGGTCGAGCCGACCAGCGCGCCGTAGCTGCCGCTGTGCGCCGCCGAGGCGGTGGCGGAGGCGCTGCCGCTGGTGGTCCAGCTCGACAGGCTGCCGGCCTCGAAGGTGCCGTTGGTGAGGGTGCCGCCACCGCCACCGCTGCTGCCGCCGCCGACGATCGCGTGGGAGATGGCGCAGCTGTTGGTGTCGTTGGACCAGCTGGCCTGCTCGGCGAAGGTACCGGTGCCCATGGTGACGTTGGCCGCCCCGCCCGTGCTGCCGGGCGAGAGCCAGGCGCATTCGTCGGAGTTCTCCTGGCCGTCGTACGAGCTGCCGGTGTGGTTGGTCCAGCCGCCGGCCGGGTTCTGGTCGGACATCATCTCGTGCCATTCGTGGCCGAGCGTCATGGTCCAGCCGTCGAGCGTGCCGGGCGAGTTGACGAATCCGACGCCGCAGCCGGAGCCGGAGTCCATGTTGTACGGCTGGTTGCTGAACGCGATGTCCCCGTAGGAGGAGGACACCGCACCGCCGGTGAGCGTGCTGTCGCCGTTGTAGTCGTGCCAGGCGCAGTACTGGCCCTGGTAGCTGTCCGGGTTGGTGTTGTGCGGCGAGAGGACGACGTAGTAGGCGTCACGGTTGGACGCGGCGGTGGTGTTGCCGAAGTGTCCGGCCGCCTTGACGGCCTCGACGCCGAGCTGGTGCCCGGTCGCGGCGCTCGGCGAGGCCGCCGAGTTGTCGTACCACACGCCGGACAGCACGCCGCCGCTCTGGTACGGGATGAAGTTCGCGTTGGACGGGCAACTGGTGGCGCCCGACGACACGTTGGGGCCGTCACACCACTGGGTGAGGTCCGCGGACCACCGCTCGTTCCCGGTGCCGATGTCCTTGAACATCTCCTGGGCGACCGGGGCCGCGCCGTCCGGGTCGCCGGAGAACGTGGCGTCGCCGCTGCTGTTGGTGCTCTGCGTGCCCCACTGCGAGCCGTAGAAGACCAGGTAGACCTTGGAGTGGCCGCTCTGCACACCGATGCCGTCGATGCCGCCGCCGTAGGACAGCGTCTCCGGGCCGGTCGCCGCGGCGGCGGCCGGGTGGCTGGCCGCCCAGGACTTCATCTTGGCGTTCCGCTGGATGGTCGGTATGACACCGTGCCGGTAGGAGTGCTGGTAGGCCGGGCTGTAGGGGTTGGATCTCACCGTGTGACCCGTGGCCTGGGGGGCGGCTGTCGCCTGGGGTACGGAGGCGAGTGCCGCAGCGGTGACGAGGGACAACGACGCCAGACCGGTCAGGGTCGCTCGGGCTGCGCCGCGGAGGTGGGGAGTGCCCATGGGTGATGGGGCCCTTTCTTCGCATGGACTCCGCCGTCGGTCCGGCGGAGGTGAGGTGCATGGAACGTCGGCGAGGCGCATCACCGCCGGCCCGCTCCGGCCGTCGACGTTGACGCCCGTCTAGTCGCAGAGCAGGAGGAGAGGCCCGAGCGGCACCGGGTGACTGCACGGGCGATGTGCTCGGCAGTTGGGGAACTCACGCACGGTGTTGCAGATCCGCGGGGAACTCTCGTCCTGGACCGGACTGATGGAAAGGCAGCGAGAAGCGTTCGCACTACGGCTTCTTGCCATCGGAATGGTGATGCGTCGTCAGACGCGGAGAAGCAAAGCAGAGTTGACGGGTTCAGGTCAATGGAAGCGAATAGCTTTCTCACAGGAAGCTGTTCTGCGTCCTTCCGGACCGGATCGTCCAGCCGTCGCGCATCCGGTGCTTTCGCTGGTCGAGGGTCAAGTGCGCGTATGAGCAGGCCAGTTGAGTGACCGGGTGGCCGGCGACTCGTGGCGGAACGTACGCCGCGAGTGAGGGTCGCTGTACACAACGCACTTCTGAATTCGAAAAAGTTCGAGAAAATGCTCGGTCAAGAAGAGGTAAGTCATGGTCAATTGATTGCCGTGACGGCTATTCGGGATTTTTTCCTCTCCTGTGAATCCCGGGCCGGTTGTCCGGCATCGTGACGGCTTCCGTCGAGCGGGCCGCGCCTCGGCGCGGATGCGGCAGGTCTGCCGGTCCGGCGTAGGCGACCCGGTCACGCCTCCTCGGCCGGATGCGGCAGGTCTGCCGGTCCGGCGACGGCGACCCGGTCACGCCTCCTCGGCGGCGCCGGGCCGCTCACCGTCCGCACCGCCCCGCG
Organism: Streptomyces sp. NPDC051987; assembly: GCF_040680735.1. NCBI lineage: Bacteria > Bacillati > Actinomycetota > Actinomycetes > Kitasatosporales > Streptomycetaceae > Streptomyces > Streptomyces sp. NPDC051987. Next base: position 25,929 of record NZ_JBFAXI010000052.1, read on the forward strand.
CGGCACGCCGCGTCACCGCGGTCTCGGGGTCCGCCTCGCGCGGTCGGCGCGCACGCGAGCGGAGGTCTGCGCCCGTGTGGCGCGGCTTCGAGCGGAACCATGTCGCGGCGGGTGTCCTGGCCGGTGCGTGCGTGCGTGCGTGCGCGGTGGCGGTGGCGGTGGCGATGGCGGTGCGGTGCAGTGCGGTGCGGTGCGGAAGGAGCCTTCGGCCGGGATCCGTAACTACCGCAAGTTTCCGGCGGTTCGGTCGGCCGGTTCCGTGCTCGGGGTGGGTTCGCGTCCTCGTGTGAGGTGAGCTCGGGCGCAAGGGTCGGCCGCGGTGCGACCGCCCGGGTCCGTATCTGACCATCCGTGAACTTCGCGCGCGGAAAGTTTCGTTGGCCTCGTTGACATGCCGCAAGCACAGGCGTTTCACTCGACTCTCGTGCATGGCAACGTTGTCAGGCCGCCGAGGCGGCGACCCGGTTCGTTGCCTGTCGCCGGCATTCCGGTGTTTCTCGGCGCGCCGACACCTGATGTGCGAAGCACGAACTGCTGCGGAGGAAACCGATGGTGAGACCCCGACGTCCAGCCGCACCACACACCACCCGAGAGAGATTCCGCCAACGCCTGGCCGTGGTCTGCGTCCTGGGCATGGCGGCGCTGCCGCTCTCCGGGGTCGCGAGCGCCCATGCCGCGAGCACGGCGGCACCGGCCCTCGTGACGGATCCCGCGTCCCTCGTCAACCCGCTCATCGGCACCTCCGGTGCGGTGGACACCTTCCCCGGGCCCGACATGCCGGCCGGCATGGTGCAGTGGGGCCCCGACACCACACCGAACCGCCCCGACGGCGGCGGCTACGAGTACGCCGACAAGAAGATCTCCGGCTTCAGCCTCACCCATGTCTCGGGCCCCGGCTGCCCGGTCGCGGGCGACCTCCCCGTCCTGCCGGTGACCGGCGCGCTCTCCGGCAACCTCGGCAGCACCTCCGTCGGTTTCCGTCACGCGGACGAGCGGGCCGCCGTCGGGTCCTACCAGGTCACCGACGCGAACGGGGTCAGGACGGAGCTGACCGACACCACCCGCGCCGGTCTCGGCACCTTCACCTTCCCGGCGGGACAGCAGGCGAACCTGCTGTTCAAGCTCAGCGGGGGCGCCACCCAGGTGGACGGAACCCGCGTCCAGGTGGTCAACGGCAAGGAGATCAGCGGCGCGATCGACAGCGGCCACTTCTGCGGCGCGAACAACCGCTACACGCTGCACTTCGACATCAAGTTCGACCGGCCGTTCGCCGCGAGCGGCACCTGGGTCGGCGGCACCATCACCCCCGACGCCAGGTCGCTGAAGGCGGGCACGGTCCGGCAGACCCCCCGGAAGACCACGTCGAAGCCGCTGAGGGAGAAGCACTTCACCGTCCCGGCCAAGCCGGCCCCGACGGTCCACCAGAGCGCCGCGTCCCGGCTGTCCGGCACGGCCAAGGCCGCCCAGCCGCCCACGACCGGCGCGAACGGCATGTACCTCACCTTCGACACCTCCGCGAACCCCACGGTCACCGCGAAGGTCGGCATCTCCTACACGAGCGATGCCAACGCGGCGGACAACCTCGGCAAGGAGATCAGGAACTGGGACGTCGGCGCCGTCGAGAAGGCCAACCACGACGCCTGGAACAAGGTGCTGAGGACCATCCGGGTCGGCGGCGGATCCGCCGACCAGCGGACGCAGTTCTACACCGCGCTGTATCACGCCCTGCTGCACCCGAACGTCTTCTCCGACGACAACGGCCAGTACATGGGCATGGACAACCAGATCCACAAGCTCGCCAAGGGCCAGAAGGCCCAGTACGCCAACTACTCGGGCTGGGACACCTACCGCTCGCAGACCCAGCTGATGGCGATGGTCGAGCCCAAGGTCGCCAGTGACGTCGTCACCTCCATGCTCAACGGCTACGACCAGACCGGCCTGCTGCCCAAGTGGGCCTCGAACAACGGCGAGAGCTACGTGATGGTCGGCGACCCGGCCGCCGGCATCATCACCGACGCGTACGCCTTCGGCGCGACCGGCTTCGACACGGCCAAGGCGCTCGCCGCCCTCCAGCACGAGGCCACCGTCCCGAACAACGACCGCCCCGGCGAACCGGTCCGTGACGCCAAGGGCTACCTCCCGCTGGACGAGAACGACTACAACTGCTGCAACTTCTACGGCCCGGTCTCCACCCAGCTGGAGTACGACTCCGCCGACTACGCCCTCGCCGCCTTCGCGAAGTCACTCGGGAAGACGGCCGTCTACCAGAAGTTCGCCACCCGGGCCCAGGACTGGATGAACGTCTTCGACCCGCAGACCGGCTACCTGCGCGGCAGGAACAAGGACGGCCAGTTCGCGGGCGGCTTCACCCCCGGCACCTCCAACGGCTTCGTGGAGGGCACCTCCGCCCAGTACACCCCCATGGTCCCCTTCAACCTCCAGCAGCTCATCCAGGCCCGCGGCGGCGCCCAGGCGTACTCGGCCTACCTGGACAGCCTGCTCGACGACATCACCGGCCCCGGCGGCACGGACGCCGACCTGAGCAACGAGCCCAGCGTCGAGATCCCCTGGGAGTACGACTACACCGGCCAGCCGTGGAAGACCCAGGCGGCCGTCCGCGACGCCCAGCGGAACCTGTACTTCAACGCCCCGGTCGGCTCCTTCGGCAACGACGACCTCGGCGCCATGAGCTCCTGGTACGTCTGGTCCGAGCTCGGCATGTACCCGGAGACCCCGGGCACGGACACCCTGGTGCTCGGCAGCCCCGCGTTCCCGGTCGCCAAGGTGGCCCTCGGCAACGGCAGGACGGTACGGATCGACGCGCCGCAGGCCGCGCCCGACGCGCCGTACGTGCAGTCCCTGCACGTCAAGGGCAAGGCCTGGAACACCTCCTGGCTGACCTACCGGCAGCTCAGGGGCGCGGGCACGCTCGACTACACGCTCGGCACCCGGCCGAACACCTCCTGGGCGTCCGGACCGTCGGCGGTGCCGCCGTCGGACACCACGGGCGGCGGCCGGGTGCTGGCGGCCACCGGTCCCAGCAACGGCCTGGTCCTCCAGCCGGGCAAGGGCGACGACGCCACCCTCGACCTGACCAACCTCGGCGGCAAGGCCGTCACGGTGGACTGGACGGCGACCGCGCCCTCCGGCGTCACCCTGGACACGGCGTCCGGCTCGCTCACCGTGCCCGCCTCGGGCCGCGCCGAGGCCAAGGTCCACGTGACGGCGGGCACGACCGAGGGTACGTACGCGGTCACCTTCGCCCTGACCGACCACGGCACCGGCACGGCACTGTCCGGGGCGACCCTCCGTGTGGCCGTCGCCAAGCCCGGCGCGCTCTGGCCGTACGCCACCAACGAGGGCATCTACCCGGACGGCACCACGTACTCGGGCGGCTTCGACGGCGGCGGCTGGGCCTACTCGCAGAACGCGCTGTCGGCGGCGGGCGTCACGAGCGGCTCCACCCTCACGGTCGACGGCATCTCCTACACCTGGCCCACGGTGACGTCCGGTCAGCTCGACAACCTGGAGATGGCCGGCCAGACCCTCCCCATGCCGGCCGGCACCTCGGGGTCGTCGCTGGGCCTGCTCGGCGCGGCGGTCAACGCGCCGACCGACGGCAGCGGGGTCTCGGGGACGCTGACCGTCACCTACACCGACGGCACCACCTCCCAGGCGACGGTCGGTTTCTCGGACTGGACGCTCAACGGCGGACCGAGCAAGCCGCTGCCGAGTGACACGACGGCTCTCACCACCGCCTACCGGAACACCGGGAGCGGGGGCCGGGACGGCGTGAAGACCTACGTCTTCGCCACCAAGGTCCCGCTGGATCCGTCCAAGCAGGTGGCGTCCGTGACGCTGCCGGTGACCGGCTCGACAGGCACCGACCACCTGTTCGCCTACGGCTTCGGCCAGTAACTTCGCACGGAACAGGGCCGGTTCCCGGGGCGTGTGCCCGGGAACCGGCCCTGGTGGTCGCGTGCCCCTACTGGACCCAGCAGTTCTTGGCCGTCCCGGACGCCGGGTCGCCGAAGACCGTGTTGGTGCACGGGGTGCCGCCGGTGAAGCTGCCGTAGGAGTAGCGGCCGTCGGCCCCGTAGGCCACCTCGTGGGTGCCGGTGAACGAACAACTCCCGTTCTCCGCTGCGCAGGCGGTCCACGTGGTGAACGTGGGCGGCGGGGCCGTCACGTAACAGGACTTGGCGGTGCCGGGGGTGGGGTCGGGGAAGGCCGCGTTGCTGCAGGCGGTGCTGGGCACGGTGGCATAGGTGTACGTGCCGTTCGCGCCGTAGGCGACGGTCATCACACCGGCGTACGAGCAGGTGCCGCCCTCGGTGGCGCAGGGGGCCCACACGTCGGTCGTGGGCGGCGGCGACTGGACGTAACACGCCTTGGCCATACCGCTGATCGGGTCGTCGCCGAACGCCGTGTTCGTGCAGGCGGTGTCGCCGGTCGCGGTGAGGTACCTGAACCGGCCCTGGGCGCCGAAGGCGAGGGTCTTCGTGCCGGACACGGCGCAGGTGCCGTTCTCCAGCGCGCACTGCGCCCAGGTGCCGGGCAGCGCGGTGCGCTCGGTGGGCGACACGGTGCCCGTGGTCGGATAGGCGACGGTGTACGAGCCGGGTCGTACACCGCGGAAGTAGATGTAGCGGGCGTCCTGGTCCGCGCTCGCGATGCCGGTGGCGCCGGTGAAGGCGGTGCCGTTCCAGGCGGTGCTGCCGTTGACGGTGACGGTGTGGTTCTGGCCGAACCTGGGCACGGCGATCACCCCGGTGGAGCCGGTGTCGGAGCCAGTGTCGACCTGCAGGGTGAAGCTGCCGTCGGCGGGGTGGTCGTAGCTGACGTGGACGGTCTTTCCGGCGGCCACGGTGAGGGTGCCCTCGACGTGGGTGAGGTCGCCGGGGTGCGGAACCACCTGGTAGGAGGTCCCGCCCGCGCCGGTCGGCTGGATGCCCAGGACGTCGGAGGTGAGCGCGCCGGTCGGACCGGTGGACCAGCCGTGCGCCATGCTGGTGTAGGCGCCGCCGTAGGGGCCGACGTCCCCCTGGTTCGAATACCCCTCCCAGAATGTGCTGCCGGTGCCGATCGGCGAGTCGAGCATGAAGCCCCACTCGGTCCGGATGAGGTTCAGCGCGTTGGTGTCGTCACCCGCGGCGAGGTGCGCGTAGACCTCCATGGAGCCGGTGAACGGCGAGACGTTGTTGTTCCACTCCGGGGTCTGCGAGCCGCGGCTGCCCCAGCGGGTGCGCAGATAGGCGGTCACGCTGTCGGCCTGCGCGGCGGAGGAGGGCACGCCGTACCAGACGGCGAGGGAGTTGCCGTCCTGCGGGTGGACGCTGCTGGTGGGGTTGTCCTGGTAGGCGCCGGTGGACGCGTCCCAGAGGCGGGAGTTGATCTGCGTTCTGAGTGCCGCGGCCTGGTTGCCGTAACCCGCCGCCAGTGTGCTGTCGCCCTCGGTGCGGGCCAGCGACGCGCCGGTGGTCAGGACCCGGTAGAGCATCGCGTTGGCCGCGATGTTCTCCCCGCCCTGGCCGGTGCGGGCCCAGTCCAGGGTGCCGGTGACGTCGAGCAGGCCGTTCCCGTCGACCTTGGCGGTGATGAAGTCGACACCGCGCTTGTACTGCGCCCAGACGCCGTCGAGCCAGGTCCGGTCGGCGGTGTCCAGGTAGTAGGTGTAGGTGCCGAGCAGCGTCCACATGTGGTAGGTGTCGGAACCGAAGAAGTTGAACTCCGGTCCCGCCCAGGGGAGTTCGCCCGACGCCTGCTGCATCCGGTACACGGTGGTCAGCGAGTTGCGGGCGGCGGTCATGTCGTCGGTGCTCACGTAGGCCGTGGGCAGGGAGATGCCCATGTCTCCGGGCCACACGGAGCGGTCGCGTTTGGCACCGTCGGTCAGGACCTCGCTGCCCACCCCCACCACGCCGTTGTTCTCCCACCCGGAGGAGGGCAGCGGCCACACCCGGCCCTGCGCCGGGTCGATGGTGTCCATCTGGACGGTGTAGGCGCCCGCGTACCAGATGCGGTTGAGCAGGGGGTCGTCGGAGAAGAAGTAGTTCGGGTAGGCGGCCGGGTTCGAGGCTCCTGGGGCGGCCGAGAAGGCGAGCGAGACGCCGTTGACGTCCACCCAGCCACCGGAGTCCAGGAAGAGCGTCAGATACCGGAAGCCGCCGCGCAGCTTGTCGGCGGGCATCGTGTAGCTGCCGGCGCCGGCGCCGTCGACCGTCGCGTAGATCGCGCCGTCCGTGCCGCCGCCCGAGTTGTCGCTGCCGGTGCCGACGTACAGCGACGACTCGCTGAAGGCCAGCCCCACGCGCTGCCCGGCCCCGCTCGCGCCGGAGAAGCCGAGGGTGACGATGCCGCCGACCTCCTTGCCGAAGTCCAGGGTCACGGCGGAGCCGTTGCCGTTCAGCCGGGTGGACTGGTGCGACAGCACACGGGTGGGGCCACTCACCGAGCCGGCGGTCCGGTACACCGAGACCGGCGCGAGTGTCCGGGAGGACGGGGCGAGGTCGTACTGGTCGCCGGGGGTGGTGACGGCCGCGGTGGCCGCCGTCGCCCGGGGCGGGGACTCGAAGGGTGCCACGCCGCCGAGGGCCAGGCCGAGGCCGACGACGAGCGCGATACGGAAGGCGGCTTTCACGGGATGCTTCTCCTCGGTCTCGCGTGACTGGAACGTTTCATCCGGGCAACAGGGCTTTCATGGTCCGTGTATGAATCGATTCAAAAACGGGCCGCACAACTGGTGCAGACCAATGGGGGTGGGGCGTCCAGGCAAGCAGGGGTGACGCGTGCAAGTCAATATGGCTGCGGTGGCTCGTCGTCCGGGCCGGAGCGAGGCGCGCCCCGGCGTCGCCGCCGGGGTGCGCGTGGCCGGGACCGTCGAGCCCTCAGGCGAGGGTGAAGTCGTCGGCGTAGACGTCCGACTGGCCGTACCAGCCGTGGACGTAGACGGTGACCGATCCGCTGCTGCCGGTGGTGAAGCTGACCGAGAGCTGGTTCCAGCTGCCGCTGCTGGACCAGGTGCTGGCGGTGGCCCCGCCGCTGACACCGAGGTAGGCGTACGGTCCCTGCACCCAGGCGGTGAGCGTGTAGCTGTGGTTGGCGGCGAGGGTGACGCTCTGGTCGCACTCGCCCGTGCTGCCGGCGGTCGGCGCCACCTGGAGGCTGTGGCTGCCGCCGTGCACCGGGCCGCTGACCACCGTGCTGCCGCCCGTGCAGGTCCAGGGGCTCAGGCTGCCGGTCTCGAAGCCCGGGTTGGCCGGCGAGCCACCGCCGCCACCGCCGGAGGACGTGACCGTGAGCGAGTAGATGGCGCTGTGGCTGCCGCTCGCGGCCGTGCCGGTGACGGTGATCGGGTAGGTGCCCGCGGCCACGGACGAGCCGACCGTCGCCGTCAGCGTCGAACTGCCGCCGGACGTCACGGAGCCGGGACTGAAGGAGACGCTGACGCCCGAGGGGGCGCCGGAGGCGGCGAGGGTGACGGACTCGGCGCTGCCGGAGGTGACGGCGGTGGCGACGGTCGCGGTCGCCGAACCGCCGCGGGCGACCGAGGCGGAACCCGGCGACAGGGACAGCGAGAAGTCGGTGGTCGTGCCTCCGCCGCCGGAGCCGCCCTCGTAGGGCACGAACGCGTCGGTGAAGGCGAGCGGGTTCTGGCTGATCTCGCTGCACGTGGACAGCGAGTTGGCGCTGCCGCCGCACGGCTGGTCCCGGTTGGCGGACCAGAACGCCAGTCGTCCGACGCCGTTCTGTGCGGCGAAGCTCTCGACCGTCTGGGCGTCCGCGAGGGTGAAGGTGGACCCGTCGTCGTTCTTGCCGATCATCGGGGTGATGCCGAGGTCGGCGTAGCCGTAGCCGGAATCGACGGACTGCATCTGCCCCAGGGTGGCCCTGGCCGCGGCGAGAGCGGCCTGGCCCATCTCGGTGCCGGTGCCCGCGTAGTAGTCCATGGTCATGATGTTGACCACGTCGATCCTGATGCCCGCGTTCTTGGCGGCCTTGAGGATGTTGACGCCGTCGTTCGTGAGCCCGCTCGTCAGCACCGGCAGGGTCATGGAGAACCGAAGGTTCGGGTTGGCGGCCTTGAGGTCCTTCATCGCCTGCATCTGGCGGGCCGCGGCGGCGGTGTCCGCGACAGCGGCACCCTCGACGTCGAAGTCGAGCTGGGTGACGCCGTAGTCGTCGATGATGGCCTGGTATCCGGCGTCGATGCTGCTCTGGGTGGAGCACGTCCAGGCGAGCGGCTCACCGCTCGCGCCGCCGGAGGAGACGATGACGGAGGCGCCCTCGGCCTTCGCTCTGGCGATCTCGGGGTCGGTGTAGGAGTCGTTGCCTATCGGGAGCGTGTCGCCCCAGATCTGGGTGCAGCCCTCGCCGAGCACGAAGGCCGCCGTGTAGGCCTTGAGCCGGTGCCCGGTGACGGCGGTGTCGAGCAGGCCTTCCTGACTGTTCGACATGTCGACGTAGGGAGCCACGGAGTAGACGCTGCTCGCCGCGGCGTTGCCGGCCGGGGCCAGTGCGACGGTGACGCCGGTGGCCGCGAGCGCCAGCGCACACGCGGAGGCCGCCAATCTTGCCAGGTGCATGACAGTGGCCCTTTCGGAAGGCCCCTTGGGGGCGTGGTGGGGTGGGCCGGGATTTGGTACATACCAAACCGCCGACAAGCCCCCTCCGTCAAGAGGACTAGACCAACGGGTCTCCTCGGGGGCATCCGGCCTGGAGTCGGCCGGGTCGGCACCGGTGGCCGACGAGCCGGTCGGCCGGTCAGGGGGAGGGTTCGGTCACGGTGGGATCGCCGCGGCGGACGGTGACCAGGGCCGCCCAGGCCATGGCCGCCAGCGGGATGACACCGGAGATGATCACCTGTCCCTGGCTGGAGACCACGCTGTTGGGTGTGCCGAGCAGGTAGCCGATGCCGATGCAGCTGCGGGACAGCGCCTGGAAGCAGGCCCAGGCGCTGCCGTGCACCTCGGCCGGCACGCGTGCGTGCACCGCGTTGCGCAGACCGACGTTGCAGGCGCCGTTGCCGAAGCCCGCGATCAGGAACAGCGGGAAGATCACCGCGGCCACCGGGATCAGACCGGTGAGGAGCAGGCCCAGGCCTATGCCCAGGATGCCGCCGACGATCAGCAGGATGTGCCGGTCCGACCAGCCCACGCGCCCCGCGAGCAGGGCGCCCGGGACGGAGCCGAGGGCCCAGGTCGCCAGGAAGAGGCCGAACACGGTGTCGTTGCCGTTGACGACGTCCCGCAGGTAGTAGACGCCGGCGACGTTCTCGATGCTGGTGGCCAGCATCGCCGCCGCCAGCGCCGGCATCAGCGTGCCCACCACCGGCGCGTCACGCAGTGCCCGGTAGCCGTCCGCCAGCCTGGTGGCGGGGCGGCGGCCGATCGCCACGTCCACGGTGCCGGGCACCGCCAGCATGGTGCAGCCGGCGAGCACGAGGAAGGACGCCGCGTCCACGGCGAGGAGCGCGGGAGTGCCCCACAGGGAGTTCAGGAAGCCCGCCATCGGGGGGCCGACCAGCCCCGCGACGGACAGGCCCGCCGTCAGCAGGCTGTTCGCCCGGCCCGTGTGCTCCTCGCCGGCCACGACGGGCAGCATCTTGAACCCGGCGGCCACCGAGGCCACGCCGGCCAGCGCCGACAGCGCGACCAGGGCCACCCGCACGTGGAACCCGCCGACCGCGGTCGCCGCACCCAGCGCCAGCGCCTGGACCAGCAGCGCCCACAGGCACACCGCACGCGCACTGAAGCGGTCCACCACGGAGCCGATCAGCGGTGCCGCGAGCACCGTGGGGATGAGCTCGGCGAGCATCACCTCGGTCACCCCGAAGCGGATGCCCCGGTCCGCCGCGTGCAGCACCAGGCCCAGGGTGGCGAGCGTGTCACCGAGGCGGGAGAAGAGCGTTCCCGCGATGAGCACCTGCGCGGCGACCGGCATCGTGGCACCCGGGCGCAGTGCGGCGAATGGCGCTCTCCGCGTCTTTTCCGTGTCCAATCGATTCCAATCCGTCCGCTCGCCGGGGCCATTCAGCCTGCTCGCGCATCAGATTAAGCCAGCTCGTGCAGTGCTGGAGCGTCCACCGGCCACCGGGACGAACCGCTTCCCGGCCATTGCGCGCCCCGCCGGAAGCCGCGGCGGGATCCCAATTTCTCAGCCACGGGCAGCACTTCACCGAATGTCCACACATGTTCCACATCGACTCCCGCCGAGGTGATACCGGAAGGCGCGTTCCGTGCGTCACCCGGGACGATGTGCATCCGGGGCGTTCCGGGCGTCCTTTCCGGGCCGGGCGGCACCGGGGCGGGAGATCGGCGTCCCGATGTCCATGTGGGAGCCGTAAAGCCTGGTTTTCGGCCAATCGCTGGAGTTGCGACGGTCTCCGCCCTGAAGCGATCCACTTCGGTCCACCGTGCCGGAAAGCGCCTTCCCGTGGCGCCGAGTTATCGCAGCCGGTCAGATGAATGACCGGAAAATGCCGGGGCAACGAGTCCCCTCATTCCCCGAGGGACGGAGAAAAGGGAACGAACCGGCATCTGCCGAAAGTTGCGCGACGGCCCCCGGCCAACCTCACCGACGCCCACCCCGCCCGCCTCCCCGCGCCTCCCGGTCTCCCGTCCCCCCGTGATCTCAGCCCCCGTCGAGATGTCCCACGAAGTGATGATGTGCCGGGGCCGAAGTGGCCGCGTGAAAACCGGGTGCCGTGTTCCGTGCGGCTCCCTGCATTCGTCGGATATCACGCACCGTAGCCGCGGCACGCGGGCCAGGTGCTTTGCCGTGACGAGTTCGGACATATGAGGGGAGAGGGTCATGCGGGACCGCACCGCCGTCGCCTCTTCCCGTTCCCGTTACGAGGTGATCCTCGTGTCCCCGTCCCTACGGTGCCCGCTGCGCGGTCGGCACCGGACTCCGTGACGCGCGATCGGATCAGACAACTGCGGGTGATCAGACAGATTTTGACGTTGCGTCAGACACCATCGACGAACTTCGCCGCACGGGGAATAGCGCTGCCCCTGCGGAGCCATTCCGGGAACGTCATTCGAAAGGCATCGGGCCGTGCGCACCGAACTCCACCCGAACTCCGTCAACGCTCTTGCCGCCGTACGCAATCCGGGCATCCTCGCCCACGTCGACGGCGGGAAAACCACCGTCACGGAACGCATCCTCTTCGCCACCGGCACCATCCACCAACGCGGCGAGGTCCACGAGGGCACCACCGTCACCGATTTCGACCCCCAGGAACGCGACCGCGGCATCACCATCTTCGCCGCGGCCGTCAGCTGCGCCTGGCGCGGCCACCGCGTCAACCTCATCGACACGCCGGGCCACGTCTACTTCGCCGACGAGGTCGAACGTTCCCCGCGCGTCCTCGACGGCGCGATCGCGGTCTTCGACGCGGTCGCCGGCGTCGAGCCGCGGAGCGAGTCGGCCATGCGACCCGGTTGCGCGGCCGCACCCAGGGCCGCGCCACCTTCACCAGCCGCCCGACCGGCTACGCCCCGGCCCCGGCCGCGGTGACAGCTCGGTGGCACGGCGGCGGGAGACTGCTCGGTGACACGGCCGCGGGGGACTGCTCGGGGACGCGGAGGTGGGGGCAGGGGGGAGACTCCCCGACCCTCACCGCCCGTCGAAACACAACCGTTGCGGAACGCCGTCCGCGCCTCCTCCGCGCAGGTCACCCCGCGTCGGCCCAGGTCACGCCGTCGGCACCCGCGCACCCCCGCGCCGGAACCGGCTGTTCTGCGGCCCGCCTGCGCCGACACCCGTGCCGGATCCCTTGACGCGCCAGGCGCCGGGGGATTAACTCACGTCCTAAATTAAGCCGTGAGGGGCTTCGGCAGCCGAACGTCGGTCCAGGTGTCCGCACCGCGCGGGCGCAGGGGCCTTCGCGAAGCCCTCTCGGGGTTATCGACTCCCGGAAAGGCACAGCTGGAGCCATGCGCAGCATCCGAGCCGCGGCCGTAGGCGCCGTCACCCTGTCCCTCGCCCTCGCGGCCACGGCCTGCGGTGGCGGTTCGTCCACCGGGGGCGGGTCCGACGACTCCCCGAAGACGCTCACCTACTGGGCCTCGAACCAGGGCGCCAGCATCGAGGTCGACAAGAAGGTCCTCCAGCCGGAGCTCGACAAGTTCCAGAAGCAGACCGGCATCAAGGTCAAGCTGGAGGTCGTGCCCTGGTCGGACCTGCTCAACCGGATCCTGACCGCGACCACCTCGGGCCAGGGCCCCGACGTGCTGAACATCGGCAACACCTGGAGCGCCTCGCTGCAGGCGACCGGCGCGCTGCTGCCCTGGGACGCGAAGAACTTCGCCAAGATCGGCGGCAGGGACCGGTTCGTCGACTCCGCGCTCGGCTCCACCGGCGCCGCGGGCAAGGACCCGGCGGCCGTACCGCTGTACTCGATGGCCTACGCGCTCTACTACAACAAGAAGATCTTCGCGGACGCCGGTATCGCCAAGCCCCCGGTCACCTGGGACGAGTTGATCGCCGACGGCAAGAAGATATGGGCGAAGGGCAAGTCGGTCCTCGGTGCCGAGGGCGGCAACGTCTCGGAGAACATCCACCACGTCTTCGTCTTCGCCAAGCAGCACGGCGCCGACTTCTTCACCTCCGACGGCAAGCCCGACTTCACCAACGACAACATCGTGGCCGCGGTCAAGCAGTACGTCGACCTGATGGCCAAGGACAAGGTCATCCCGACCGGTGACGCCGAGTACGCGCAGAACCAGTCGGTCAGCGACTTCGCCAAGGGCAAGCAGGCCATGCTGCTGTGGCAGTCGGCGTCCGCCAACCTCAAGTCGCAGGGCATGAGCGACAGCGACTACGGCATCGCCCCGGTGCCCGTGCAGTCCGGCACCCCCGGCACCGGCGCCCAGGTCAACTCGATGGTCGCCGGCATCAACATGGCCGTCTTCAAGAACACCAAGAACCTCGACGGCGCCACCAAGTTCGTGAAGTTCATGACCAGCGACGACGAGCAGAAGATCCTCAACACCGCCTACAGCTCCATCCCGCCGGTCAAGACCGCCCAGGAGGACGCGGCCTTCAACACCCCGGCCAACTCGGTGCTGAAGAACACCCTCGCCACCAGTGCCGCGGCCCTGCCCCAGGTGGCCTCGGAGTCGCAGTTCGAGACCACGGTCGGTACGGCGGTCAAGAACCTGTTCGCCGAGGCCGCCGCCGGGCACGCCATCACCACCGACTCCGTCAAGGCCGAGCTGGCGAAGGCCCAGCAGCAGATGCCGGCGGCCTGAGCACCATGACGACCACCACCACCGCCGTACACGAGCCGGTGCGTGCGAACTCCCCCGGGACGGCGGGCGGCTCGGGCCGCCGTCCCGGGCGGATCCGCCGGATCGGACTGCCCTACCTGCTGCTCCTGCCCGCCCTGCTGCTCGAACTCCTCGTCCATCTCGTCCCGATGGTCATCGGTGTCGTGATGAGCTTCAAGGAGCTCACCCAGTTCTACATCCGCGACTGGACCACCGCCCCCTGGGCGGGATTCGGCAACTACAAGCTGTCGGTCGAGTTCGACGCCCCGATCGGCAAGGCCCTGCTGCACTCGTTCTTCGTGACCGTCGGCTTCACCCTGCTCTCGGTCGGCCTGTGCTGGCTGATCGGCACCGCGGCCGCCGTGTTCATGCAGGACACCTTCAGGGGCCGTGGCCTGCTGCGCGCCCTGTTCCTGGTGCCGTACGCGCTGCCGGTCTACGCGGCCGTCATCACCTGGGTGTTCATGTTCCAGCACGACAACGGCCTGGTGAACCACGTCCTGCACGACCAGCTGCACCTCACCGAGAAGCCGTCCTTCTGGCTGATCGGCGACAACAGCTTCTACGCGCTGCTCACCGTGTCGGTGTGGAAGGGCTGGCCGTTCGCCTTCCTCATCGTGATGGCCGGCCTCCAGAACATCCCGCGGGAGCTGTACGAGGCGGCCGCCCTGGACGGCGCCGGCCTGTGGCAGCAGATCCGCCGGATCACCCTGCCGTCGCTGCGCCCGGTCAACCAGGTGCTGGTCCTGGTCCTGTTCCTGTGGACGTTCAACGACTTCAACACGCCGTACGTGCTGTTCGGGAAGTCCGCGCCGGAGGCCGCCGACCTCATCTCGGTCCACATCTACCAGGCCTCCTTCGTCACCTGGAACTTCGGCACCGGCTCCGCCATGTCCGTGCTCCTGCTGCTCTTCCTTCTGGTGGTGACCGGCGGGTACCTGGTGCTCACCTCGCGCGGACGGAGGACCTCGGATGTCTAGTCCCAGCTCGCCCATGGCCCCGCCGCGTTCCTTCCTCTGGTCCCGGCGGATCTTCCTCACGCTGCTCACCGGGTTCGTGCTGATCCCCGTGTATGTGATGGTCTCCAGCTCGCTCAAGCCCCTCTCGGACGTCACCGGCAAGTTCCGCTGGCTGCCGAGCGGGCTGACGATCCGCCCGTACATCGACATCTGGTCGACGGTCCCGCTCGCGACGTACTTCGTGAACTCGCTGATCGTGTCGGTCGCGGCGACGGTCTGCTCGGTCGTCGTCGCGGTGTTCGCCGCCTACGCCGTCAGCCGCTACGAGTTCCGCGGCAAGCGGGTCTTCACGGTCACCGTGCTGTCCACGCAGATGTTCCCGGGCATCCTCTTCCTGCTGCCGCTGTTCCTCCTGTACGTCAACATCGGCAACGCCACCGGCATCGCCCTGTTCGGCTCCCGCGGCGGCCTGATCCTCACCTACCTGACCTTCTCGCTGCCGTTCTCGATCTGGATGCTGATCGGGTACTTCGACTCGGTCCCGCGGGACCTGGACGAGGCGGCACTGGTGGACGGCTGCGGGCCGCTCGGCGCGCTGCTGCGGATCGTCGTCCCCGCCGCGATCCCCGGCATCGTCGCGGTCGCCGTCTACGCCTTCATGACCGCCTGGGGCGAGGTGCTCTTCGCGTCGGTGATGACCAACGACACCACCCGCACCCTGGCCGTCGGCCTCCAGGGCTACTCGACGCTCAACGACGTGTACTGGAACCAGATCATGGCCGCCTCGCTCGTGGTCAGCGTCCCCGTCGTGGCCGGCTTCCTGCTGCTCCAGCGCTACCTCGTCGCCGGGCTGACCGCCGGCGCCGTCAAGTGAACCCACCCTGTTCCGAAGGGAATTTCGTGACCATCGACCTCGCCGCCCTCCCGCACGACTTCCTGTGGGGCACGGCAACAGCGGCGTACCAGATCGAGGGAGCCGTCGCCGAGGACGGCCGTGCGCCCTCCATCTGGGACACCTTCTCGCACACCCCGGGCAAGATCGCGGGCGACGACAACGGGGATGTCGCCTGCGACCACTACCACCGCTGGCGCGAGGACATCGACCTGATGCGGCAACTGGGCACGAACGCCTACCGGTTGTCGGTCGCCTGGCCACGTGTGCGGCCCGGCGGGGACGGCCCGGTCAACGCCAGGGGCCTGGACTTCTACGACGAGTTGATCGACACCCTGCTGGCGGCCGGCATCACCCCGTCGGTCACCCTCTACCACTGGGACCTGCCGCAGGCCCTCCAGGACCGCGGCGGCTGGCCCGAGCGGGCGACCGCCGAGCACTTCGCCGCGTACGCCTCCGTCGTCGCCGAACGCCTCGGCGACCGCGTGCACCACTGGACCACCCTCAACGAGCCGTCCTGCTCCGCCTGGATCGGCCACCTGGAAGGCACGATGGCCCCCGGCTGGAGGGACCTGACGGCCGCCGTCCGCGCCTCCTACCACCTGCTCCTCGGCCACGGCCTGGCCGCCCAGGCGATCCGCGCCGCCGCGCCCGGCGCCGAGGTCGGCATCGTCAACAACCTGTCCACGGTGTTCGCCGCCACCGACCGCCCCGAGGACGCGGCCGCCGTCCGCCGCCACGACGGGCACGTCAACCGCTGGTGGCTGGACCCGGTGCACGGCCGCGGCTTCCCGGCCGACATGGTCGAGACCTACGGCGTCGAACTCCCGGAGCGCCCCGGCGACCTGGAGACCATCGCGACCCCGCTCGACTGGCTGGGCCTGAACTACTACTTCCCGGCGTACGTGGCGAACGACCCCGACGGCCCCGCGCCCTACGCCCGTTCGGTCCACCGGCCCGACGTCCCGCGCACCGGCATGGACTGGGAGATCGACGCGAGCGGCATCGAGACGCTGCTGCTGCGCCTGACCGAGGAGTACGGCGCCCGCAAGCTCTACGTCACCGAGAACGGCTCCGCCTACCCCGACGTGGTCCGCCCCGACGGCACGATCGACGACCCCGAGCGCCAGGCCTACCTGGTCGGTCACCTCGCGGCCTGCGCCTCGGCGGCCCGCAAGGGGGCCCCGCTGGCCGGCTACTTCGCCTGGTCGCTGCTGGACAACTTCGAGTGGGCGTACGGCTACGCCAAGCGCTTCGGGCTGGTCCACGTCGACTACCGCACCCAGGTCCGCACGATCAAGGGCAGCGGCCACCGCTACGCGGACATCATCCGCGACCACCGGGGACAGGCCCGCCGGGCGGCCTGACACACACCGCGGTGGGCGCGGACGAGGGGAGTACCGCGCCCACCGCACGTTCGACCGTCGTGCAGGTGAGCGACGGCCGCGCACCCTTCCGGGGGTGCGGTGCGTACGCTGCGTCGGCGTACGAGGGCAATCCGTAGACGGTACGCGGATCCTGCCGCCACTCTGGGCGGCTGAGCGCGGGGAGCGGAGTGCGCACGTACCTGGAGGTGGCCGCGTATGACGAACGGTGTGGACGAGAGTGAGGGCGAGGACCTGACGGGCTGCGAGGCGGTGGAGCGCGAGCCCGATCCCTCCGACAGCCTGCGGACCTTCGGGGCCGTCGTCCATGCCCTGCGGGAGCACGCCGGGTACAGCAGGTCCGAGTTCGCCGAGCTGGTGCGGTACTCCAAACACACGGTGGCGTCGGTGGAGTTGGGCAGGCGGATGCCGGACCGGGCGTTGGTGGAGCGGGCCGAGGAGGTGCTCGGCAACACCGGGGCGTTACGGAAGGCGGCCCAGTTCCTGACCCGCGGCGACCGGGGGCTGGCGGTCTGGTTCCGGCGGTGGGCCCGGCTGGAGCGGATCGCGGTCAGCCTGTGCACGTACGAGTGCAGGCTGGTGCCGGGGCTGCTGCAGTCGGAGGGATACGCGCGGGCCGTGTTCGACGGCACCATTCCGGTGGTCACCGACGAGGGGCTGGAGAACCTGCTCGACGTACGGATGAAGCGGCAGCGCATGCTGTACGAGCGGCCGACGGTGCCGTTCAGCTTCATCGTCGAGGAGCACGTGTTCCTGCGGCGCTTCGGCGGCGCGGAGCGGATGCGCGAGATGTACGACCACGTGCTGGAGCGGGCCGCGCTGCGCAACGTGACGCTGCAGATCGTGCCCCTGGAAGCGGGGCTGCACGCGTGTCTGGACGGACCGGTGCAGCTCCTGGAGACGCCGGACGGGCGGCGCTTCGCCTACTCGGAAGGGCAGCAGAACGGGCGGCTGATCGGTGACGTGAAAGAGGTGAGCCTTCTCCAGCAGCGCTATGACACACTGCGCTCGCAGGCACTGAACCCCGAAGAATCGCGGGGCCTGTTGGAGCGACTGCGAGGAGAACTATGAGCACGACGGAACTCGCCTGGTTCAAGTCCAGCCACAGCGGCAGCCAGGGAGACAGCTGCATCGAGGTCGCTGTCACCGCACAGGCCGTCTGCGTACGGGACTCCAAGGACGTGTCCCGGCCGCACTTCGCGGTGTGCCGGGAGGGCTGGACGGAGTTCGTGGCGTTCGCCGCCGAGGCCTGATCCTCGCGGCACTCGCCGGCTCCAGGCGTCGCGCGGGCGGAGACGGGCTCCGCCCGTCCTCGTGCCACAGCGAACCGTGACCGCCGCACGGGAAGACCCCAGCCATGAGTGAACGGGGCGTCCGCGCTCCGCGTATCCCCCCAGCGTGGGAGGATCGCTCACCATGAGTGCGTCACCGGCGGTACGGAGCCTGCGCGCCGCGGTGTTCGCCGCGGTGTGCGTGCTCCTGGCCGCCGCCGGGCACGGGCTCGCCATGGGCGACCTGCCGCCGCTGTGGGCCGACGCGGCCGGATTCGCGGTCGTCTTCGCGCTGGGCCGGGCCCTCGCCGGACGCGAGCGCGGGCTGCCGGAGATCGGCGTGGGCATGCTGCTCACCCAGGCCGGTCTGCACTTCGGCTTCGACGCGGCCCGCGCGGTCACCCCGGCACCCGCGCCCGCGTCCGCGCCTGCGTCCGCCATGACCGTGGCCCCCATGCGCCTGCACGGCCATGTCGTGACCGGCATGACCGGCATGACCGGCATGGCGGGCATGGGCGGTACGGGGAGTGGTGGGCCGCAGTACCCGCACCTCCCCGTCCTCCTGACCGCGCACGCCACCCTCGCCCATGTCCTCGCCGCGCTCGTCGCCGCCTGGTGGCTGCGCCGCGGTGAGGCCGCGCTCTGGTCGCTGCTGCGGCGCACCGCCGCCCTCGTCCCCGGCCTGGCCGCCTGGTGGCAGGACGCCCCGCTGGCCGCCCCGGCCGGCGGACCCCGCCTGGCCCCGGCCGGCCCGATACGGCCCCGGCCGCTGCTCGCGCTGCGGCACGCGGTGAGCCGGCGCGGCCCCCCGAACCCGGTCCCGTACCCCGCCTGACCCGCAGGACCCTCTGCGGACCCGCTGCCGGACTTCACCCGTACGGAGATCGACTCATCATGTCCACCACCCGACTGACCCTCCGCCGCGCCGCCACCGTCACCGCGCTCACCGCCGCTTCGGTGCTCGTCGCCGCCGGCGCCGCCGCCGCGCACGTCACCGTCCACCCGGAGAGCTACGCCAAGGGCGCCACCGACGGCCTGCTGACCTTCCGCGTGCCCAACGAGGAGGACACCGCCGCCACCACCAAGGTCCAGGTCTACCTGCCCACCGACCACCCGGTCCTGGGCGTCCTCGTCACCCCGCACGACGGCTGGACCGCCAAGGTGACCACCACCAAGCTCAAGACGCCGGTGAAGACCGACGACGGCACCATCACGGAGGCCGCCTCCGAGATCACCTGGACGGGCGGCAAGATCGGCGCCGGCCAGTTCGAGGACTTCGACGTCGCCTTCGGGCAGCTGCCCGAGGACACCGACCAGCTCACCTTCAAGACCCTGCAGACCTACTCCGACGGCAAGGTCGTCCGCTGGATCGAGCAGGCGCAGAGCGGCGACGACGAGCCGGAGAACCCGGCGCCGACGCTCAAGCTGACCGCGGCGGGCGACCAGGCCGCGGCCTCGTCCGCGCCGGCCGCCACGACCGGCACCAAGGCGACGGCCACCGCCGCCGACTCCGGCGACTCCACCGCCCGCGGCCTCGGCGTCGCGGGCCTGGTCGTCGGCGTCCTGGGCCTGGCGGCGGCCGCGTTCGCCGTCGTACGGACGCGCGGCGCACGGTCGTAACCGACAACCAGAAGGGGGCCCGGACCGATCCCCGGACGCCGACTCTGTCGGGGATCTGGGGATCTGGGGATCTGGGGATCAGCGGGTCGACTGCACCGTGTTCGCAAGGACTTCGGGCGAGGGATCTCGCGCTGGGCGAGGTGGTTCGGGACGCCCGTCGCCGTGTCGGCCGAGGAGGTCTGACGTCCGTCGGCTGCGTGGCCGAACACGACCTGCCCGGCGCCGAGTTCTGGTCCAGGGCTGCTGCGGACCACCGGCCGGGGCCAGGAGACCCTCGCGGCCGCCGCGCTGCCCCGGCCGGCGCCTTGGCCGCGGACCGGTCACCGGGCGAGGGGCCGGGACTCGGTACGGGGGCGACGGCGGACCGCGCGCGCAAGCGTGAGTGCGAGGGTGAGGAACAGACCGACCACCGCGGCGGGGACGAGGACCGCCGCCGGTCTGCCCGCGCCGCGCCCGGACCCGGCGCTCATCAGGTAGAGCGCCGCGGCCACGGCGCCTCCCAGCCCCGAGCCCACGAGGACGGCGAAGACGTAGCGGGAAGCGCCGCTGCCGTGGCCGTGCCCGCGCGGGACGGCGGGCAGCATCGCCCAGTCCTGGGCGATCTCCCGCCCCTCCTGTCGGCGCTGCGCACCGGCCCGCAGCCGCAGGCCGAGGGTGACGGACGCGCCCGCGACGGCCGCGACGGCCGGTACCCACAACACGTCGGCCACGAGCAGCAGGACGGCGATCACTCCGCCCGTTCCCCAGCCGCTCAGGCAGGCCGCCGCCCCGGTGCGGCGGGAGAGCGGCCGGTCGGCTCCGGCCCGCAGATCGACGAGGGCCGGTACGTACCAGACACAGCCGGCGGCGGTCACCGCGCCGGTGCCCAGCGCCGGGACGACGAAGGACATGACTCAGCTCACCGCCTCGGCGGCCGCGGCGATCTCCGGGTGGTGCAGGTCGAACGCCGGGGACTCGGAGCGGATCCGGGGCAGGGTGACGAAGTTGTGCCGCGGCGGCGGGCAGGAGGTCGCCCACTCCAGCGAGCGGCCGTAGCCCCAGGGGTCGTCGGTCTCGACCTTCTGGCCGTACTTGGCGGTCTTCCAGACGTTGTAGAAGAACGGCAGGATCGACAGGCCGAGCAGGAACGAGCCGATGGTGGACAGGGTGTTGAGGGCGGTGAAGCCGTCGGCCGCGAGGTAGTCGGCGTAGCGGCGCGGCATGCCCTCGACGCCCAGCCAGTGCTGGACCAGGAAGGTGGTGTGGAAGCCGACCGTGAGCGTCCAGAAGGTGATCTTTCCGAGGCGTTCGTCGAGCATCTTGCCGGTGAACTTCGGCCACCAGAAGTGGAAGCCGGCGAACATCGCGTACACGACCGTGCCGAAGACCGTGTAGTGGAAGTGCGCGACGACGAAGTACGAGTCGGAGAGGTGGAAGTCCATCGGCGGTGCCGCCAGGATCACGCCGGTCAGGCCGCCGAAGACGAAGGTGATCAGGAAGCCGGTGGCCCAGAGCATCGGAGTCTCGAAGGAGAGCGATCCCTTCCACATGGTGCCGATCCAGTTGAAGAACTTCACCCCGGTCGGGACCGCGATCAGGAAGGTCATGAAGGAGAAGAACGGGAGGAGTACGCCGCCTGTGACGTACATGTGGTGGGCCCACACCGTCACGGACAGGCCGGCGATGGCGACCGTGGCGCCGATGAGGCCCATGTAGCCGAACATCGGCTTGCGGGAGAAGACCGGGATGACCTCGGAGACGATCCCGAAGAACGGCAGGGCGAGGACATACACCTCGGGATGGCCGAAGAACCAGAACAGGTGCTGCCACAGCAGCGCGCCGCCGTTGGCCGCGTCGAAGACATGGCTGCCGAACTTGCGGTCGCACTCCAGCGCGAACAGGGCCGCGGCCAGGACCGGGAAGATGATCAGGACCAGTACGCCGGTCAGCAGCACGTTCCAGGTGAAGATCGGCATGCGGAACATGGTCATGCCCGGGGCACGCATGCAGATGATCGTGGTGATGAAGTTGACCGCGCCGAGGATGCTGCCGAAACCGGACAGCGCCACGCCCATGATCCACAGGTCGGCGCCGAGTCCGGGCGAGTGCACGGCGTCCGACAGCGGCGCGTACAGGAACCAGCCGAAGTCGGCGGCCCCGCCCGGGGTGAGGAAGCCGAACGCCGCGATCGACGAGCCGAACAGGAACAGCCAGTAGGCGAGCATGTTGAGGCGCGGGAAGGCCACGTCCGGTGCGCCGATCTGCAGTGGCATGATCCAGTTGGCGAAGCCGGTGAAGAGCGGCATGGCGAACATCAGCAGCATGATCGAGCCGTGCATGGTGAACGCCTGGTTGAACTGCTCGTTCGACATGATCTGCAGCCCGGGGCGGGCGAGTTCGGCGCGCATCAGCAGGGCCAGCACACCACCGACGACGAAGAACGCGAACGCGGTGACGAGATACATCGTCCCGATCTTCTTGTGGTCGGTGGTCGTCAGCCACTCCACCCACGCCGGACGGCCCGCCGACCGCCCGGCCCTGGTGCTGACCGTCCGCTGGTCCACGGTCGTCGCCTGCTGTATCTGTACCTCGTCCACCGGACGGTGTCCTCCCTTTGCAGTCTGTGTCGCCACATGATCGGCAATGGGGTACGGGGTCCCGATAGGGCCGAACGGTCCCTGCGAGGCCCGGCGGTCAGGGTCCAACGACCCCTCTTGGTCCCGTCGGCGAAGCAACAGTCGGCTTCACAGCAGCGTCTGCCAGTAGCCCCAGAAGCGGGTGGCGATCAGCAGCACGATGCTCAGGTACCAGGTGACCGGGACCACCCAGTGGAACTCCTGCACGCCGGCGACCACCGCCCGGGGCGCGCGGACGACTCCGTGCCGGAGGTTGTGCACGGTGGTGTACCAGAACATGGCGATGGTCGTCGCCCAGGCCAGGCAGCACCACAGGCACAGCGCGCCGATCTCGTACAGCGCCTGGGTCATCAGCCACATGCAGAAGCCCGCGCCGAACACCGTGCCGGCGTTCAGGCCGAGCCAGAACCAGCGGCGGAAGCGGGCACCGGCCAGCAGCGCGCATCCGACGGCGACGACCACCGGGTAGGTGAGCAGGCCGAGCAGCGGATTGGGGAAGCCGAACACGGTCGCCTGGTGGCTCTTCATCACGTTCGTGCAGGACAGGACCGGGCTGATGTTGCAGGACGGCGAGAAGTTCGGGTCCGTCAGCAGCTGCAGCTTGTCGAGCGTGATCACGAAGGAGGCGAGGATGCCGAGGGCGCCGGAGACGATCAGCAGCCAGGCGAAGGCGCGTGAGGCGCCGCTCGTGCCGGCCGCCGTGATCCCGTGCCCCCGGCCGGGCTCCGGAGCCCCGGTGGTGAGGTGGTGCGTGGTCGTGGTGGCGCCGGTCATCGAGGGGTTCCCGCCTCACTGGTGTCCGGGGCGGTCCAGGGGGCCGCGGTGGTCGGTGCGGGGCCGGCGCCGCGCGGACGCCTGCCGCCGGCCGGGGCCCATGGCGCGGGAGTCGGGTACCGCTCTGCGCCCTCCGGCCACACCACTTCCGTCGGTACGCCGTGCGCGCGGGCGTAGGCCACCAGGTGCGCGGTGGCGTCCCGTCCGTCGGAGGGGGAGCCGTCCCAGACGGCCAGCAGCTGTCGGCACCCCGCGATCATCAGCTCGTCCGCGCCGACGCACGCGTCCCGGTCGGCCGGGTCGTAGGCCAGGAGGCGCACCAGGCGGGCGCGGGACAGCAACTCGCCGACCACGAGGCGATCCCGTGCCGGCAGCAGCGCGGGCACCATCCCCTGCGTGGGAACGATCACGACCAGTTCCCGTCCCGCCGCCCGCACCGCCCGCCCAAAGGCCGGCGGCACCCCCGCACCCGCGCGCACCAGCCCGGTCGTCCGGGCGTCTGCCCGCTCCAGCCGTGCCCGCAGTTCGGCCTCCACCAGTCTCAGCGCTCGTGGAGTCAGGTCGGCGTGTCCTACCGCCGCGATCATCTTGCCGGTCACCTCCCGCCGCATGGCGATCCCGTCCGTCCCCGCACAGGCGGGGCCGCGGGATCAGTGAAGCCATCGCGTCCGGGTGCCAACAAGGGCCGAACGGCCCACCGCGCCGCCGTTCGACCTGGCGTTCTCGCCCCCTCGCCAGGCCGCGGCCGCGCGCACCAGGTGGCCCGGGGTGCGGCCGACCGCGTCGGCGAGCGTGGCGTACACCGCGCGTGTGGAGGCGGTCAGGCCGGAGCCGGGGCGGGCGGCGGCCCGACGCACCGCGTCCTGCCAGAGGGCCGGTTCACCGACCGGTTCGCGTCCGGTGGCGAACAGGGCGTGCGCGCGGGCGGCGTCGGTGGCCGGCTGGTCCAGCGCGAAGGGGTCGGGGCCGCCGGGCACCGCCGGACAGATCGGGGGCTGCTCGGGGTGCGGCGGAACCGGCAACGGGGGCGCCCCGGTCCGGGCCCTCTTCCGCTGTTCTCGGCACCACCGGTTCAGCGTGCCGCCAGCTCCAGCATCTCGATCTCCTCAAGGGAGGCCGCCATGGACGCCGCCTGCTCCGCCGGTATCGCCGCCGGCCGCGCGTTGCGCCGCAGCCACAGCACGTCCCGGCCGAAGGACCACACCAGGGAGCCGAGCGCCAGCAGCACCACGCCCAGGTTGGCCAGGTACGGCAGCAGGTCCGCGCCGGCCAGCAGCAGGCAGACGCCCTGCATCGCGGCGACCGTCTTGCGGGCCATGGAGTGGGGGAGGGGGGCGTTGAGCCAGGGGGCGGCCTTGGCCGCCGCGACGAACGCGTAGCGCATCCCGCCGATCAGCAGCACCCAGGGCCCCAACTGCGTGGAGACGTACACGCTCAGCACCAGGATCAGGAACGCGTCGACCTCCATGTCGAAGCGGGCGCCCAGGGCCGTCGACGTACCGGTCCGGCGGGCCACCTTGCCGTCCACGCCGTCGAGGATCAGGGCCACGGCCGTCAGGCCGACCAGCAGGGTGACCGGCGGGGAGCTCTCGAAGGAGTCCGCGACCAGGGCCGTCACGCCGCCGACCAGGATCGCGCGGCCGAGGGTGACCCGGTTGGCGGGACCGAAGGAGCGCGGCCGGGTGCGGTGCAGGGCCCGGGAGAGCACGGCCCAGGTGGCTATCGCGAAGGCGAGACCCACAAGCCAGCCGGCAGGCCCCATGCCGATCGCCGTCCCGAGCAGGGCCAGCAGCAGGATCTGCACGCCCGCTCCCACCGCGGTCTCCTGCTGGACCAGCCTGGCTTCGTAAGTGTTGTTCAGGGCCACCGCACGTCCTCCGGCCGAGTGACAGAGTCGATCAACGCCGCGTACTGTGCGCGGCCTGTGCACTTCTCGCTGTGCACATCTCCGTACGTGAACCACTTCCCGATCGTTCAGGAGGATGCCGATGAACTCCTCGGCCCGCGCGTTCTGGCTCCGCTCCCCGGGGCACGGAGAGCTGCGTGACATCACCCTCACGGAGCCCGGCGAGGGCGAGGTGCTGGTGCGCGCGCTGTACTCGGGGGTCAGCCGGGGCACGGAGACCCTGGTGTTCCGTGGCGGGGTGCCGGAGAGCCAACACGCCGTGATGCGGGCGCCGTTCCAGGAGGGCGAGTTCCCCGGTCCGGTCAAGTACGGCTACCTCAGCGTCGGCGTGGTGGAGCAGGGCCCCGATGGGCTGGTCGGGCGTACGGTCTTCTGCCTGTATCCGCACCAGACGCGTTACGTCGTTCCGGTGAGCGCGGTGACGGTGGTACCGGAGCGGGTACCCCCGGCGCGTGCGGTGCTCGCGGGGACCGTCGAGACCGCGGTGAACGCCCTCTGGGACGCGGCGCCGCTGCTCGGCGACCGGATCGCGGTCATCGGCGGCGGCATGGTCGGCTGCTCGGTCGCCGCCCTGCTCGCCCGCTTCCCCGGCGTACGGCTCCAACTGGTCGACGCCGACCCGGCCCGCGCCGAGACCGCCGCGGCGCTCGGCGTGGACTTCGCGGCCCCCGGGGACGCCCTCGGCGGGTGCGACCTGGTCGTGCACGCCAGCGCCACCGAGCAGGGCCTGACCCGCGCCCTGGAACTCCTCGCGCCGGACGGCACGGTCATCGACCTGAGCTGGTACGGCGACCGGCGGATCGCCCTCCCGCTCGGCGAGGCCTTCCACTCCCGCCGGCTCACCGTGCGCAGCAGCCAGGTGGGCACCGTCTCCCCGGCCGCCCGCCCCGGCCGCACCTACGCCGACCGGCTCGCCCTGTCCCTGGACCTGCTGGCCGATCCGGCGCTGGACGCCCTCATCACGGGGGAAAGCGCGTTCGAGGAGCTGCCGGAACTGCTCCCGCGGCTCGCCTCCGGGGAGATCCCCGCCCTCTGCCACCGGGTCCGCTACGGCGACAACGGCTGACGGAACGTCCACTCCCGTCCGGTGCGGCCCGCCAAGAGGTCCTGACCTGAGAAAAGAGTGAGAGTGGACTGAACGCGGGGAAACCGAGAGCCGTATTAAGGGCATCCCCCGGCAGGGATCAGCCGAGGGACCAGACGCGCCGCACCTGGAGGGTCGTCCGTTGTTCAGCATCACCGTCCGCGATCACATCATGATCGCCCACAGCTTCCGCGGCGAGGTGTTCGGGCCCGCGCAGCGCCTGCACGGCGCCACGTTCCTGGTGGACGCCACCTTCCGCCGCGAGCAGCTGGACGACGACAACATCGTCGTCGACATCGGTCTCGCCACCCAGGAACTCGGTGCCGTGGTCAGCGAGCTGAACTACAGAAACCTGGACAACGAAGCCGACTTCGCCGGAATCAACACCTCCACCGAGTTCCTGGCGAAGGTCATCGCCGACCGGCTCGCCGAGCGCATCGAGAAGGGCGCGCTCGGCGAGGGCGCCCGGGGCCTCGCCGGGCTGACCGTCACCCTCCACGAGTCGCATGTCGCCTGGGCGAGTTACGAGCGTGCCCTGTGACCGACCTGACCGTCGGCCCCCAACCGGCCCTCACCTTCGTGCCCGCACAGCGCGCGGCCGCCCCCGACAGCAATGCCCCGGCGAACATCGGGATCCTCCCCATGTCCCTGCGCACCGTGCACTTCGTCATGCCGGGCGGGGTCGACGACCCGGCCAACCCGAGCGGCGGCAACGCCTACGACCGGCGGCTCTGCCTGGACCTGCCCGGCTTCGGCTGGCAGGTCACCAGGCACGCGGTCGACGGCTCCTGGCCGCGCCCCGACGCCGCCGCCCGCGACGCCCTCGCCCGCGCCCTGCGGGAACTGCCCGACGGCACGGTCGTCCTGCTGGACGGTCTGGTGGCCTGCGGGGTCCCGGAGATCGTGGTACCGGAGGCGGAGCGGCTGCGGCTCGCCGTCCTCGTCCACCTGCCGCTCGGTGACGAGACCGGCCTCGACGCGGCCGTGGCCGCCGACCTGGACGCCCGGGAGCGCGCGGTGCTGCGTGCCGTGTCCGCCGTGATCGCGACCAGCGACTGGGCGGTACGACGGCTGGTCTCGCACCACGGCCTGGCCCCCGAGCGGGTCCACGTGGCCGCCCCGGGCGCCGACATCGCCCCGCTGGCCGCCGGCACGGACGGCGTCTCGCACCTGCTGTGCGTCGCCGCCGTCACCCCCCGCAAGGGCCAGCACCGGCTGGTCGAGGCGCTTGCGGCGGTCCGCGACCTGCCGTGGACCTGCACCTGCGTCGGCGGGCTCGACGCGGCTCCCGAGTACGTCGCCCATCTGCGGTCGCTGATCGCGGAACACGGACTGACCGACCGGCTGCACCTGGCGGGCCCGCGCGCCGGCGCCGACCTCGACGCCAGCTACGCTGCCGCCGACCTGATGGTCCTCACGTCGTACGCCGAGACCTACGGCATGGCGGTCACCGAGGCCCTCGCCCGCGGCATCCCGGTGCTCGCCACCGACGTCGGCGGACTGCCCGAGGCGGTCGGCCGGGCCCCCGACGGCGGGGTGCCCGGCATCCTGGTGCCGCCGGAGGACCCCGCCGCGCTCGCCGCCGAACTGCGCGGCTGGTTCGGCGAGGCGGACGTGCGCCGCCGTCTCAAGGCTGCCGCGCGCGGCCGGCGGGCGGCACTCGACGGTTGGGCGGCCACCGCCCGCAGCCTCGCCGGAGTCCTGCTGCGGCTCCCGGACGAACCCAGGAGGGCCGCATGACCAGTGAGACCACGACCACCGCTCCGGTCGGCGCGATCCCCGCGCAGCCGGGCCCGACGGATGTCACGGACGCAGAAGTGGGACGAGGGAGCGAACAGGTGCCTTCCGAGGTGATCGCCGGGGCCGGTCCGGTCGTCCGTCCGGGCGAGCGGGCCACCGTACGACTGCGCGAGACCGGGCCCGAGGAGCCGCCGCGGTACGCCCCCGAGTGGCTGGAGCTGCGCGAGAGCGCGGACGCGGCCGCCCGCTCCCACGACCTGCTGGACCCGCTGCGGATCCGGCTGGCCAACCTGCCCGGCAAGGCGGGCGGCATCGTCGTGCACGACCTGGGCTGCGGCACCGGCTCGATGGGCCGCTGGCTCGCGCCCCGCCTGGACGGCCCCCAGCACTGGATCCTGCACGACCGCGACCCCTACCTGCTGCACTTCGCCGCCGTCGCCTCGCCCCGCGCGGCCGCCGACGGCAGCCGGGTCACCGTGGAGACCCGGCGCGGCGACGTCGCCCGGCTCACCCCGGACGCCCTCATCGGCGCCTCCCTGGTCACCGCCTCCGCACTGCTGGACGTGCTCACCCGGGAGGAGGTCGACACACTCGCCGCTGCCTGCACCGGGGCGGGCTGCCCCGCGCTGCTCACCCTCTCGGTCGCCGGGCGGGTCGAGCTGACCCCCGCCCATCCGCTGGACGCGGAGATCGCCGAGGCGTTCAACGCCCACCAGCGGCGCGGCGGACTGCTCGGCCCGGACGCGGTCAGCGCCGCCTGCGAGGCGTTCGCCGACCGGGGCGCCACCGTGAAGGTGCACCCCAGCGCGTGGCGGCTCGGCCCCGACGAGAAGGCGCTCACCGAGCAGTGGCTGCGCGGCTGGGTCGGCGCGGCCGTCGAGCAGCGCCCCGAACTCGCCGCCCGCGCGGAGGCCTACCTGACCGAACGGCTCGCCGCCAACGCGGCCGGCGATCTGCGGGTCGTCGTGCACCACAGCGACCTGCTCGCGCTCGCCCGGCCGACCGGAGGCACCGCATGAGCACCCCCACCCTGGTCCGGCGCACCGTGCCCGTCGCCGCGCCGGCCGTGCCCCGGCGCCTCAGCTTCCGGGCTGTCCGCACCCACCTGGGCACCCTCGCCGGAGCCGCCATCATCGCGGTGCTGCTGTGGCGGCTCGGCACCGGCGTCTTCCTCGACGGACTGCGCCGGATCGACACCCCGACGCTGGTCGTCGGCCTGGTGATCGGCGCGGTCACGACCGTGCTGAGCGCCTGGCGCTGGCAGCTGGTGGCCCGCAGCCTCGGTCTGCGGCTGCCCCTCGGACCCGCCGTCGGCGACTACTACCGGGCGCTGTTCCTGAACGCGGCCCTGCCCGGCGGGGTCCTCGGCGACGTGCACCGGGCGGTCCGGCACGGGCAGAGCGAGGGCGACATCGGGCGCGGGGTCCGCGCGGTCGTCCTCGAACGCACCGCGGGCCAGATCGCGTTGACCGTGTTCGGCGCGGGCGCGCTGCTGATCCTGCCCTCGCCGGTCCGCGACGACGTGCGCAGCTTCGCCCCGCTGGTGGCGGCCGGCCTGGCCGGCGCGTGCGCGATCGTGATCGCCGTCCGGATGAACAGGTCCCCGGGCAGGCGGAGCGGCGCCCTGCGGGCCACGCTCGGCGAGGCCCGCAGGGCGCTGCTGTCGCGCCGCACCGGGCCGGGCGTCGCGCTGTCCTCGGCGGCCGTCCTCGCCGGGCACGTCGGGATGTTCGTGCTGTCCGCCCGGGTCGCCGGGTCGGCCGCCTCCGTGGCGGTCCTCGTCCCGATCGCCGTCCTCGCCCTGGTCGCCATGGGCCTGCCGCTGAACGTCGGCGGCTGGGGCCCCCGGGAAGGCGTCACCGCCTGGGCGTTCGCCGCGGCCGGCCTCGGCGCGGACAGCGGGTTCGCCACCGCCGTCGTCTACGGCGTCCTCAGCTTCGTGGCCGCCCTGCCCGGCCTGGTGGTCCTGGTCGCACGCTGGTACGCCGGACTGCGCTACTCCCGCCCGGCGGTGAGCAGTTCGAAAAGCGCGCCGAAGGACTCCGCGAGGCTCGACAGCAGTTCCTTCCCCTTTTCCGCCGAACCCAGGGAAGGGCGGCCGATGACGCCCGACTCGGTATAGGCGGACATTCCCAGGGTGAGGAGATGTCGACGGTCGTCAGCGGTGAAATCAGCGGACTCGTAACCAGGGCGGACCAATTCGGGATGAGCGTGCAGCAGAATGGAGGTCTCGATTTCTCCGGCATGCATGTCGGTGAGCGCCGAGGTCTCCACCCCGGCCCGTGCGAGAGCCGACTCCCAGTCCTCCGCGACCGGGTACAGCGCCAGCCGCTCGCCCCGCGCGGACGCCTCCTGCACGACGTTGCCCAGCACGTAGTTGCCGCCGTGGCCGTTGACCACGACCAGCGCCTCGACGCCCGAGCGGCGCAGCGAGTCCGCGATGTCGTTCACCATCGCGTGCAGGGTCACCGCGGAGATGCTGACGGTCCCCGGCCAGGCCGCGTGCTCGTGCGAGCAGGAGATGGTCACCGGCGGAAGGAGGTGCACCGGGTACGCCGCGGCGATCTCCCGGGCGACGGCACAGGCGACGAGGGTGTCCGTGGCGAGCGGGAGGTGGGCCCCGTGCTGTTCGAAGCTCCCCACGGGGAGGACGGCGACCTGTGTTGAAACGCCCGCCCCCCTGGTCCGTACCTCTTCCGTGGTGTCCGTCGGCAACGAGCCGTATGCCACCGTACGCGCGCCCGAACCACTCATCTTTTCACGGCCTTTCGTCTCTGCTTAGGAATCAGATCATGACAGAAAACATCGGCGTACTCGGCACGAAGTCCCCACGGCGTTCGGGCGTGGAACGCGTCGTGAATGCACCGCTGCCCACCGTGTACGGGAAATTCCAGGCGATCGGCTACCTGGACCACGACCGCGGTGACGAACAGGTCGCCCTGGTCTACGGGGACATCGGCAGCGACCGGGTGCTGACCCGGCTGCACTCGGAGTGCCTGACCGGGGACGCGTTCGGCTCCCAGCACTGCGAGTGCGGCGACCAACTGGCCGCGGCGCTGCGCGCGGTCGTCGCCGAGGGCAGCGGAATCGTCGTCTACCTGCGGGGACACGAGGGCCGTGGCATCGGCCTGCTCGCCAAGCTGCGCGCCATGGCCCTCCAGGCGGAGGGCCTGGACACCGTCGAGGCCAACCTCGCGCTCGGCCTGCCCGTCGACGCCCGCGACTACGGCGTCGCCGCCGGCATCCTGCGCGATCTCGGGGTGGGTTCGGTACGCCTGATGTCCAACAACCCGCGCAAGCGCGAGTCGTTGGTGCAGCACGGCATAGAGGTCGCCGAAACGGTCCCGCTGCTCATCGAGCCGTGCGAGAACAACATCACCTACCTGCGGACGAAGCGCGAGCGGCTCGACCACGTGCTGCCCCACCTGGACGCGGTGGCGCACTGGTCGTGAGGTACCGGGCGGCCTCCCGGGGAAGGATCGGGGGAGACCGACAGGAGGTACACGCGTGAATCTTCGCGCCCAGGTCGTGATCATCGGCGGCGGGGTGATCGGTACCAGCGTCGCCTGGCATCTCGCGAGCGCGGGCGTCCGCGACGTCGTCCTCGTCGAACGCGACGAACTCGCCGCCGGATCCACCTCGAAGGCCGCGGGCGGAGTGCGCGCCCAGTTCTCCGACGAACTCAACGTCCAGCTGGGCGCGCGCAGCCTGGAGGCCTTCGCCCGCTTCGGCGAGGAGATCGGGTACGACATCGGGCTGCGCCGCGTCGGCTACCTGTTCCTGCTCTCCACCCCCGAGGAGGTCGCCTCCTTCGAGGCGGGCGTCCGGCTGCAGAACCACCTCGGCGTGCCCAGCCGGATGCTCACCCCGAAGGAGGCGGCCCGGCTCTCCCCGCTGATCGCCACCGAGGGACTGCTGGCCGCCGCGTACTCCCCGGACGACGGCCACTGCACGCCCGAGTCCGTCGTGCACGGCTACGCGGCGGCGGCCCGCGCCCACGGCGCCCGCGTGCTGCGCCGCACCGAGGTCACCGGCATCGAACGGGACGGCGGGTACCTCACCGCCGTGCACACCACCCTCGGCCGGATCGCCACCGGCACGGTGGTCTGCGCGGCCGGCGCCTGGTCGCGGACGGTGGGCGCGATGGCCGGCGTCGACTTACCGGTGCAGCCGCTGCGCCGCCAGATCGCGGTGACCGAGCCGGTGCCGGGGCTGCCGCCGACGCTCCCCATGACGATCGACTTCAGCACCAGCCTGTACTTCCACGCCGAGGGCCCGGGACTGCTGCTCGGCATGTCCGATCCCGACGAGCGGCCGGGCTTCGCCACCGACACCCACGACCGCTGGATCCCGCGTCTTTACGGGGCGCTGGAACGCCGGGCCCCGGCCCTCCTCGACCTGCGCCGCACCGGCGGCTGGGCGGGCCTGTACGAGAACACCCCCGACCACAACGCCCTGATCGGCGAGGCGCCCTCGGTCTCCCGGTTCCTGTACGCCACCGGGTTCTCCGGCCACGGGTTCCTCCAGGCACCGGCGGTCGGCGAGGTGATCCGTGACCTGTACCTCGGCCGGGCGCCGTTCGTGGACGTCGGCCCGCTCGGCGCCGGCCGGTTCGCGGCCGACGCCCCCCGCCCGGAGACCAACCTGGTCTGACCCCGGCGGCCGGTCCCGGACCACCCGGTCCGGTCCGGGTCGGTCGGGCCGCGATCAGTCCAGGACGGACTCGTGGACCAGCCGGCGCAGCTCCGGGAAGATCTTCAGGGTGCGCGGCCGGACCTGGGTGTGGAACTGCACGGTGAGGTCGTGGGCCGGGTCGACCCAGAACGCGGTGGTGGCCGCGCCGGTCCAGCCGTAGGTGCCGGGGCTGCTCGGGGAGAGGGTGCGGTCGGGGTCGATCACCACGGAGACACCGAGGCCGAAGCCGAGCCCGTCGTTGGCCGGCTCCTGGTGCACCGGGGCGCCGTAGGCCCGCAGGTCGGCGCCGCCGGGCAGGTGGTTGCTGGCGAACAGCGAGACCGAGGCGGGGGACAGCAGCCGCACGCCGTCCAGTTCGCCGCCCCGGCGCAGCATCTCCATGAAGCGGTGGTAGTCGTACGCCGTCGCCGCGAGGCCGCCGCTGCCGGACAGGAAGCGGGGGCGGCCGCGCAACGGCAGGCCGGGGACGGCCTCGATGCCACCGTCCTCGGTCTCGCCGTACAGCTCCGAGAGCCGGTCGGCCTGTTCGGGCACGATGTGCAGGCCTGCGTCCGGCATGCCGAGCGGCCGGAAGATCCGCTCCGCGAAGAACTCGTCGAGTCCCTGTCCGGAGACCACCTCGATGACGCGGCTGAGCACGTTGAAGCCGACGGAGTAGTTCCACTGGGTGCCCGGCTCGAACTGCAGGGGCATCCGGGCGTACACCGCCATCGCCTCCGCGAGGTCCGCGCCCGACGGCACCGAGAACTCCAGGCCCGCCTCGCGGTAGCAGGCGTCCACGGGGTGCGTGTGGTAGAAGGCGAAGGTCAACCCGGCGGTGTGGGTGAGCAGATGGCGGATCCGGATCGGGCCGTCGGCGGGCCGGGTCACCATGTCCTCGCCCGCGCCGGAGACATGGACCCGCGGGGCGGCGAACTCCGGGAGGAAACGGTCGACCGGGTCGTCCAGCGACAGCAGGCCGTCCTCGACCAGCAGCAGCACGGCGACCGCGGTGACCGGCTTGGTCATGGAGTAGATCCGCCAGATGGTGTCCGCCTCGACCGGCAGTCCGGCCGCGCGGTCGCGATGGCCCTGCGTGGTGAGGTGGGCGACCCGGCCGCCGCGAGCCACCGCCACCAGGTAGCCGGGCAGGCGCCCTTCGTCGACGTAGTGGGCGAAGTGCTGGTCGAGGCGGTCCAGCGCCTTCACGTCCAGCCCGACCTCACCGGGGTCGACTTCCTGTCGCAGCTGTGCCATCGCTCTCCTTGGGTCGTGTCGTCCGCGGTGCGGTCCGACCTCGGACCTCATCGTCGCGCAGGAGGAGCGCAAAGGTCCCGCTCATCCGCGTGTGGTGTGACGGACGCTATAGCGCAGGCACCGGGAAACGGACGCGCCGCCGCCTCCCTTCCGGTGCCGGAGCCCCGCGCCTGCCGGCCCGAACCCGCCGTACGACGCGACCGCGGCCCGGGGGCCGGAGTCGTGCGGCAGGTCGTGTCGGCTCCTTGGTTCGTCACATGCCCGCGATGTGCCGCGCCGACTCCGGGCCCACCCGGATCGGC
>NZ_JBFAXI010000053.1:0-57595 GCF_040680735.1 Streptomyces sp. NPDC051987
CTCGCCCCCGCCTCCCACCCCACCCCCCCCCCCCCCCCCCCCCGCGCGGCCCCCCCCCCCCCCCCCCCCGCCCCGGGAGCGCGGCCCCCGGTGAAAAATGCCGGGGGACCGGGCGCGCCGCCCGGTCCCCCGTGGACGAGACTCCGGTCCGGGATCAGACGGTGCCGCTCGCCGTGATCTCGACCTTGGCCTTGGGGGCGCCGCTCTGGGAGCCGTAGCTCTCGATCTTGTCGACGATGTCCTGGCCCTCGACGACCTCGCCGAAGACCACGTGCTTGCCGTCCAGCCAGGACGTCACGACGGTGGTGACGAAGAACTGGGAGCCGTTGGTGTTGCGGCCCGCGTTGGCCATGCTCAGCAGGTACGGCCGGTCGTGCTTGAGCTGGAAGTTCTCGTCCTTGAACTTCTCGCCGTAGATGCTCTTGCCGCCGGTGCCGTCACCACGGGTGAAGTCACCGCCCTGGAGCATGAACTGGGGGATGATCCGGTGGAAGCCGGAACCGGCGTAGCCGAACCCGTGCTGCCCGGTGGCGAGCTCACGGAAGTTGCGGGCCGTCTCCGGCACCACGTCGTCGAACAGGTTGAACACGATCCGGCCGGCCGGCTCGTTGTTGATCGAGATGTCGAAATAAACGTTGTCGCTCATGCAGGTCAACCTATCGCGAACGGCTCTGCCGGGCCGCACGGCCCGGGGTGTCGGGGTGTGCCGGGACCGCTCGGCGCTTCCCCCCACCGCCCTTGAACCGTTGACGGGATTGGTTCGGACCTTTAGCCTCACCGGTCATCGGCGGTTCAGAATGCGCTCGAAGTTCGCATACATGAACGCCCATCGAGCTCCGGGCGCGGCCTTCTGACGAAAGGACCCCCACGTGAACCGCTCCAGGCTGTTCGCGGCGCCGGCCACCGCGAGCCTCGCCCTCACCCTCGCGCTCACCGCCCTGCTCGGCGGCAGCGCGGACGCGGCGGACCCGCACGTCGCACCCGGCGGGAACTTCGACCTGTCCGTGTGGCAGCTCCAGCAGCCGGTCGGCTCCCCCGGGTCACCGACCACCATCCCATGGGCCTGACCGTCCCTCCGCCCAGGCCGAGGAGGTGGGGGACTGGGTCGAAGCCACCGGCAAGAACCTGACCCACATATTCGCCACCCACGGTCACGGTGACCACTGGTTCACCGCAGGCGTCCTGGCGGAGCGATTCGGCGCGCAGGTCGTCGCCTCCGCGGGCACGATCACGCAGATGCACCGCAACGTCTCCCTCCGCCCGCACTTCTGGGACAGGCTCTTCCCCGGACAGATCCCGGACGCCCCCGTCACCGCCGTCACCGTGCCCGGCAACCGGCTCAGCCTCGAAGGGCACGACCTGGTCATCGTGGAGGTGGGCCACAGCGACACCGACGAAACGAGCGTGCTGCACGTCCCCGACCTCGAACTCG
This sequence comes from Streptomyces sp. NPDC051987, assembly GCF_040680735.1. NCBI lineage: Bacteria > Bacillati > Actinomycetota > Actinomycetes > Kitasatosporales > Streptomycetaceae > Streptomyces > Streptomyces sp. NPDC051987. The sequence continues at coordinate 1,433 of NZ_JBFAXI010000053.1, forward strand.
TCGTGGCCGGTGACGTCGTCCACAACGGTGTGCACCAGTACCTCGCCGAATCCCGGGACGGCGGCCGCGACGCCTGGCGCGAGGCCCTCACCGTCGTCGAAGGCCTGCGGCCGCGCCGGATCGTGACCGGACACAAGAACAAGGAACTCGACGACGACGCCGCCCGTGCCATCGCCGAGACCCGGCTCTACCTCGACGCCACCGACGAACTCCTCGGCAGGCAGGAGGACGCGCTCGGCTTCTTCCACGCCATGCTGGAACGCTTCCCCGAACGCCTGAACCCGGGCGCGCTGTGGGGCGGGGCCGTCGCGCTGTACGCGTAGTCGCGCACCGGAACCGGCACGTCGGGACGCGCCGGTCGGGAACTTCACCCTTCCGGGCGGTGATTACTCCGCAAGTGGTACATCTTCCCGGACGGTCGTAGCGTCGAAGAGGACACGTACGCGGAACGGGCTGGAGCGACCATGCGCAGACCAGTGGTGGGAACGGCGATCGGACTCGGGGCGGCCCTGCTCCTGACGGCGGGCATGACGACGGCCTCCGCGACGCCGCCGACACCGTCCCCGGCGCGGGCGCCGGTCCAGCACCCCGTGCTCGTCGACTGCCTCTGGCACCAGCGGTACCGGCCGACCGACTTCATGCTGGCCTGCGGCGACGGCAACAGCCTCCTCACCGGCATGCGCTGGTCCCAGTGGAACGACGGGTCCGCCGTCGCCCAGGGCGTGAACCTGGTGAACGACTGCAAGCCGTACTGCGCGGCCGGAAAGTTCCACAAGTACCCGGTGACCATCCGGCTCGACCGTCCGACGGCCTGGACGAAGCACCCGAACGTGCAGCACTTCACGCGGATGAACCTGACCTACTCCGACGTCAGGCCGGAAGGGTACACGCAGGTCATGAGCTACCCCCTGTGGAACTGAGCGGGGTCGTCACCCGGCCGGGCGGCAGGCGGGGCCACGCCGTGCGCCGGCCGGGCGACGCCGCGGCCACGGCTGCCGCGGCCACGGGACGGGGAAGCGTCATGGTGGTGTGACCGGTACGCCGGAGCCCTGCGCCCCCGTCGAAAGAGGTCACATGCCCCGACTCCCCCGCCGGGCCGTCGCCGTACCGGCCGCGGTCGTGATCGGCCTGCTCGCGGCGGTTCCGGCCGCGAGCGACGAGCCGGTCCTCTCCCGTCCGCACACCGTCGCCCACTTCGACCTCGCCCAGGGACAGACACCCGAGAGCGTCGTCGCCGAGCGGGGCGGGGCGGTCGACATGTCCTTCGCGTTCGCCCGGCAGGTCGTCAAGGTCACCCGGGAGCGCCGCGTCCGGGTCCTCGCCACCCTGCCCGCCGAGCAGCACCCCCGGACGCCCTTCGTGCACACCGCGGTCACCCACGGCCTGGCCCGCGCCCTCGACGGCACCCTGTACGTCACCTACGCCACCGGCACCGACCGGACCGGCGTCTGGCGGATCCCGGCCGGCGGCGGCACACCCGAGCAGATCGCCCAGCTGCCGGCCGACGGCCTGCCCAACGGGCTGGCGCTCGACGAGAGGCACGGCGTGCTCTACGTCGCCGACTCCGCGCTGGGCACGGTGTGGCGCGTCCCGCGGGCGGGCGGCGAGCCCACGGCCTGGGCCACCGGCCCCGCGCTCGCCGGGCTCCCCTCGGCCACCGGCTTCGGTGCCAACGGGATCAAGGTGCACCGGGACGCGGTGTGGGTGACCAACACCGACCGCGGCACCCTGCTGCGCATCCCGGTCGCCGCGGACGGCTCGGCGGGGCCGGCCGGGACGCGGGCGACCGGGCTCACCGGGGTCGACGACTTCGTCTTCCCCGGGCACTCGGACAACGTGCTCGCCGCACTGAGCCCGGCCAACGAGGTCGCGCTGGTCGGCCCGGACGGCAGCCGCGCAACCGTGCTGACCGTGCAGGAGGGGCTGTCCAACCCGACCTCGCTCGCCGTGAACGGCCGTGACGTCTTCGTGGCGAGCGCCGCCTACCTCACCCAGCGCGACCCGAACCTGCTGAAGGCCCTGCTGGGCGCGCACTACTCCCGTTCCTAGCCGGGAGGGCCGGTCGGTCCGGCCCTCCCCCGCCCCCGCGGCGGTCCGTGCTCAGGCGATCTCGACCAGCAGGTCACCGCCCTCCACCTGCTGGATGCGGTTGATGGCGAGCCGGGAGATCCGGCCGGCCTTCGGGGCGGTGATGGTGGCCTCCATCTTCATGGCCTCGATCGTGGCCACCGTGGCGCCCGCCTCGATCTCGGCGCCCTCGCTCACCGCGAGGGTGACGACGCCGGCGAACGGAGCCGCGACGTGGCCGGGGTTGGCCCGGTCCGCCTTCTCGGTGGCCGGGATGTCCGAGGCCGCCGCCCGGTCGCGGATCTGGATCGGCCGCAACTGGCCGTTCAGGCTCGACATCACCGTGCGCATGCCGCGCTCGTCGGCCTCGCCGACCGCCTGGAGCTCGATCAGCAGCCGGACGCCGGGTTCCAGGTCGACCGAGTACTCCTTGCCCGGACGCAGACCGTAGAAGAAGTCCTTGCTGTCCAGGACGCTGGTGTCGCCGTACGTCTGCCGGTGGGTCTCGAACTCGCGGGTCGGGGCCGGGAACAGCAGCCGGTTCAGGGTCGTACGGGGCTCCTTGGCCAGGCCCTCGCGGTCCTCCGCGGTCAGCTCCGGGGCCGGCCTGGCGGCGGCGCGGCCCTGGAGGGCCTTGGTCCGGAACGGCTCGGGCCAGCCGCCGGGCGGCGTGCCCAGCTCGCCGCGGAGGAAGCCGATGACCGAGTCGGGGATGTCGAACCGGTCGGGGGTCGCCTCGAAGTCCTCCGGCTTCACCCCGGCGCCGACCAGGTGCAGGGCGAGGTCGCCGACCACCTTGGAGGACGGCGTGACCTTGACCAGCCGGCCGAGGATGCGGTCGGCCGCCTCGTACATCGCCTCGATGTCCTCGAAGCGGTCGCCGAGGCCGAGCGCGACGGCCTGGGTGCGCAGGTTGGAGAGCTGGCCGCCGGGGATCTCGTGGTGGTAGACGCGGCCGGTCGGCGAGGCGAGGCCCGCCTCGAAGGGGGCGTAGACCTTGCGGACGCTCTCCCAGTACGGCTCCAGGTCCTCGACCGCCCGCAGGTCGAGGCCGGTGGGACGCTCCGAGTAGTCGGTCGCGGCCACGATCGCCGACAGCGAGGGCTGCGAGGTCGTGCCGGCCATGGAGGCCACCGCGCCGTCCACCGCGTCCGCGCCCGCCTGGATCGCGGCGAGGTAGGTGGCCAGCTGGCCGCCCGCGGTGTCGTGGGTGTGCAGGTGGACCGGGAGGTCGAACTCCCGGCGCAGGGCCGAGACGAGCGTCGCGGCGGCCGGGGCACGCAGCAGGCCGGCCATGTCCTTCACCGCGATGATGTGCGCACCGGCCTCGACGATCTGCTCGGCGAGCCGCAGGTAGTAGTCGAGGGTGTAGAGCCGCTCGTCGGGGTTGGACAGGTCGGCGGTGTAGCAGAGGGCGACCTCGGCGATCGCGGTGCCCGTCTCCCGTACGGCCTCGATGGCGGGACGCATCTGGCCGACGTCGTTGAGGGCGTCGAAGATGCGGAAGATGTCGATGCCGGTGGCGGCGGCCTCCTGGACGAAGGCGTCGGTGACCTCCGTCGGGTACGGGGTGTAGCCGACGGTGTTGCGGCCGCGCAGCAGCATCTGGAGGCAGATGTTGGGGACGGCCTCGCGCAGGGCGGCCAGCCGCTCCCAGGGGTCCTCGGCGAGGAAGCGCAGCGCCACGTCGTAGGTGGCGCCGCCCCAGCACTCCAGGGAGAGCAGCCCGGGCAGGGTGCGGGCGACGACCGGGGCGACGGCGAGCAGGTCCTTGGTGCGCACGCGGGTGGCGAGCAGGGACTGGTGGGCGTCGCGGAAGGTGGTGTCGGTGATGCCGATGGTGGGCGACTCGCGCAGCCAGCGGGCGAAGCCCTCCGGGCCGGCCTCGACCAGCCGCTGCCGGGACCCGGCCGGGGGCTCACCGGCGGGCAGCGGAGGCAGTTTGGTGGTCGACTCGATCAGGTGGGGGCGCTCGCCGTGCGGCTTGTTGACGGTGACGTCGGCCAGGTAGGTGAGCAGCTTGGTGCCGCGGTCGGCGGAGGTGCGGGCGGTCAGCAGGTGCGGGCGCTGCTCGATGAACGAGGTGGTGATCCGGCCCGCCTGGAAGTCCGGGTCGTCCAGGACGGCCTGGAGGAACGGGATGTTGGTGGCCACGCCGCGGATGCGGAACTCGGCGACGGCACGCCGGGCGCGCCCGATGGCGGCCCTGAAGTCCCGGCCCCGGCAGGTGAGCTTCACCAGCATGGAGTCGAAGTGCGCGCTGATCTCCGTACCCGCGTGGGTGGTTCCGCCGTCGAGCCGGATGCCGGAGCCGCCCGGGGAGCGGTAGGCGCTGATGCGGCCGGTGTCCGGGCGGAAGCCGTTGGCCGGGTCCTCGGTGGTGATGCGGCACTGCAGGGCGGCGCCGTGCAGCGTCACCGTCTCCTGGGAGAGCCCGAGGTCGGCGAGGGTCTCGCCGGAGGCGATGCGCATCTGGGCCTGGACCAGGTCGACGTCGGTGACCTCCTCGGTGACCGTGTGCTCGACCTGGATGCGGGGGTTCATCTCGATGAAGACGTGGTTGCCGTCGCGGTCGAGGAGGAACTCGACGGTGCCGGCGTTGCGGTAGCCGATCTCGCGGGCGAAGCGGACGGCGTCGGCGCAGATGCGGTCGCGCAGCGCGGGGTCGAGGTTGGGCGCGGGGGCCAGCTCGATGACCTTCTGGTGGCGGCGCTGGAGCGAGCAGTCGCGCTCGAAGAGGTGGATGACGTTGCCCTCGCCGTCGGCGAGGATCTGCACCTCGATGTGGCGGGGGTCGACGACGGCCTTCTCCAGGAAGACCGTGGGGTCGCCGAAGGCGGAGGCCGCCTCGCGCGAGGCCTGCTCGATGGACTCGCGCAGCGCGGCGGGCTCCTCGACCCGGCGCATGCCGCGGCCGCCGCCGCCCGCGACGGCCTTCACGAACACCGGGAAGCCGATCTCGTCGGCGGCGCGGACCAGTTCGTCGATGTCGTTGGAGGGCTGGGAGGAGCCGAGCACCGGCACCCCGGCGGCGCGGGCGGCCGCGACGGCGCGGGCCTTGTTGCCGGTCAGCTCCAGCGTCTGGGCACTGGGCCCGACGAAGGTGATGCCCGCCTCCTCGCAGGCGCGGGCGAGTTCGGGGTTCTCGGAGAGGAACCCGTAGCCCGGGTAGACGGCGTCGGCCCCGGCCCGCCGGGCCGCTCCCACGATCTCCTCGACGGAGAGGTAGGCGCGCACCGGATGCCCCGGCTCCCCGATCTCGTACGCCTCGTCGGCCTTCAGCCGGTGCAGCGAGTTGCGGTCCTCGTAGGGGAACACGGCGACCGTCCGCGCCCCCAGTTCATAGCCCGCGCGAAAAGCGCGGATGGCGATCTCTCCACGGTTGGCGACCAGCACCTTGCGGAACATCCCTGGATCCCTTCAGCCTGCCGGCGACGAACACCATGGTGTCAGCCGCGCCCGTCCTCAGGGGGTCTTGGGCGGATCATGTCGGCGTCGCGAGTCCGGTACGCGCATCCGCCGCGGTGTCGTCACTCGCCGACTCCCTCCTGCGTCCTGCGGCCGCACGCCCCGGCCCCCGACCGGACCGGCCGTGAGACGCCGTCCCCGCCGGCCGGCCTGATCCGCCGGACACCCCCTGGCTCGCCGCAACCTTAGGGGGTGCCGGAACCGGCTGAAGTGCGAAAACCATCACATTGACGTCGTTGAGCAGTTCGGGGGGTCGGCCGCGTGGGAGGTGCGGTTGCGGGGAAGCCGGAGGGGTTGGGGAGCCTCAGGGCAGCCGGAAGGACGGCACGGGTCGGCGCGGTGGGCCGGGGCTGGGCAGCGGCGGGTCGGACCGGGGCGGCGAGGGTGTGGTGTCGAGGCGTTCCACCAGGTGGGTGGCGAGCGGCAGGCGGCGGCCGTGCAGCAGACCGAGGACGATCGCCGAGCCCACGGCGATCAGGTGTTCGCGGCCGGCGAGGTTCGGTACGGCGACGGACTCCCAGACCATCGAGCCGCCGGTGAGGACGAAGACCACCGGGGCGCGCCGGACCACCGCCAGATAGGTGAACAGGCCCACCACCGCCGCGGACGGTCCCGTGTCCAGGACCCGGCCGACCTCCGGGGGCAGGCCGAAGCCCCACCAGCCGGGACCCAGCGCGACCATCACCCGGGCGGTCATGGTGCCGGCCAGGGTGGTGAGGTAGGCGACGGCGAGGGTACGGCCGCGGCCGAGGGTGAGTTCGGCGAGCGCGAAGGCGAGGAACAGCTGGGTGATGCCCGCCCAGACCGGCAGGTCGAGCGCCGGCACGTAGAGCGACACCGGGGTGCGCAGCAGGGAGAGCCACAGCGGGAGGTCGGCGGTGACACCGCCGAGGTGCCACACCAGCCTTCTGCCGAAGGGGTGCTGGGCGACGGCGTGGAAGAAGATGACGCCGAAGGCGGCGACGAAAGCCAGCACGAGCCCGGACAGTCCGCGCCGCACCAGCTGCCGTACCGGCTCCACGACGATGGCGTGCCATTCGCCGCGCAGCGTGCGCCACACGAAGCGGAGCAACCGCGCGACCACCTGGCTCCAGCCGCCTTCCATGACAGGCATCGCCCCCTCGACACCATCCCGGTCGTCGGCCTGCGCCATCCCGGAGGTCCACCGCGGCGAGGCCGTTCCATGCGTCATCGTATAGACGTTTGGATCATTTGCGGCGATGCGGGAGCTACGACCGGTCGGATATCAGCGTCGGATTTATCACCCGTCCACGGCTCAACCCGCGCGCCCGCGATCGCGTCGCACGACGCTCTCCGCAGCCGGTGAACGCCCGGCTTCCTGCCGGAAGTCGAAGACGCTCCGCGCAGCCTGTTGCTGGAGCAACCGGGCGGGTGAGGGAGACAGGCGGGGCGGGCGGGCCGGTCACGGACACCGCAGACCGCCTTGTCGCACAGGACCGTTCACAGCCGGAGCACAACAAGTCACCTTCCCTGTCCCCCGCTTTTCGGCAATGGGACCTGAACCGTTCTGTTTCGATCACGAACTCTCGTATAGTGACGCCCAGTTCAGCACCGAGCGTCACAACTCCTTCACCGGACACACATCCCTCCCTGCTCCGAGGACCAGACCTCACCGATGACCGCGCCCACGCATCCCGGCGAACGACCTTCCCTCCGTACGCTCGTTCCGACCTTCGCGTCGACCGCCGTGGTGTCGGCCCTCGCGGTCTTCGCCGCGGTGACCGCCGCGCCGTCGTCGGTACGCACCCCCCTCGCCCTCGGCGCGAGCGCGGCCGCGCTGCTGCTCTGCGGGGCGGTGACCTGGGCCGTGCAGGCGGTGCGGACCGCGCGCGCCGCCCGTCGCCGGCTGGAGGCGGTGAGCCAGGACATCGGGCGGCTGCTCCAGCAGCAGGCCCGGATCACCGAGGAGGCGCGCCAGGAGCAGCAGCGGCTGATCGACGAGCTGGCGCACCAGCGCAGTGAGTTCGCGGACTCCTTCGAGCAGGAGCGGGCCCGGATCCGCCAGGACAGCGGCGAGGAACTGGAGTGGTACCGGCAGGAGCACGCCCGGCTCACCGCCGAACTGGACCGTGCCTCAAGGGAACGGGCCGCCGCGGTCGCCGCCGCCGGCAACGCGGCCGGCCGGATGCAGGCCCTGGCCACCGCGACCCTCGCCGACCTGCGGGCCATGGAGGACCGGCACTCCGACGAGGACGTGCTCGCCGACCTGCTGCACCTCGACCACCGCACCGCCCAGGCGGGCCGGCTCGCCGACTCCATCGCCGTCCTCACCGGGGCCCGCTCCGGCCGCCGCTGGGCGCGGCCGATCAGCATGGAGTCGATCCTGCGCGGTGCGATGGGACGGATCAGCGGCTACCGCCGGGTGCGGGTGCACTCGGTGAGCGAGACGGCCGTCGCCGGACACGCCGCCGAGGGCGTCATGCACGCGCTCGCCGAACTCCTGGACAACGCGGCCAACTTCTCGCCCCCGACCGCCGAGGTCCACGTGTACGTGGAGGAGGTGCCGGCCGGGGTCATCGTGTCCGTTGAGGACAGCGGGCTGGTGATGGGCGACGTGCAGCTGCGCCGCGCCGAGCGGGCGGTCGCCGGGGACAGCACCGGGCTGGGCGGTCTCACCGGTACCCGGCTCGGGCTCGCGGTGGTGGGCCGGCTGGCCCGCAAGCACGGGCTGAAGGTGTCGTTCCGGCCGTCCGCGCGCGGCGGCACCGGGGTGCTGATGCTGATCCCGCAGGACCTGCTGACCCGCCGGGTCGCCGACGAACCCGCGCCCGTCCAGGAGCGGGACGCGGCCGAGGCGCTGCCGGTCGCCGCGGACCCTGTGCCGGTGCACGAGTCCGCCGGTTCCGACCTCTCCGACGACTTCGAGGAAGGGCCCACCGGGCTGCCCAGGCGCCGCCGCGGCCGGACCCTCGCCGAGGCCGAACGCCGCTCGGCGGCCCAGTCCGCCGAGCCGCGCCCCGCCTCCGGTGCCGCGGACGCCCAGGCCCGTGCCGCCCGCTTCCACAGCTTCCGGCAGGCCGTCCGCCCGGCGACCCCCGGCTCCGCCGAGAGCTCCGCCGCCCCCTCGGCCGGCCCCTCCGCCGAGAGCTCTGCCGAGACCTCCGGCGCGGCCGCCGAAGCAGCCCCGCACGCTCCCGTTCCCACCCACGACCCGGTCCCCGCGCCCCACCCGGAGTCCGGACCGGAGCCCACGTCCCACCCGTACGCGTACCCGGAAGGCGACCCCACTTCATGACCGGCAGGACCACCGCCGACGACAAGCTCACCTGGCTCATCGAAGGCCTTCTGGAACGCACCCCGGGTGCCCGGCACGCCCTTGTGCTCTCCCGTGACGGCCTGAAACTCTGCCGCACCCCGGAACTCTCCGTCGACCAGGCCGACCAGCTCGCGGCGATCGCGGCCGGCATCCAGTCGCTGTCGCACGGTGCGTCCGTCGAGTTCGGCGACGGCAGCGGCGGCGTGCGGTCGGCGATGACCGAGTTCTACGGGGGCGTCCTGTTCATCGTGGAGGCCGGTGAGGGCGCCCATCTGGCCGTGGTGACCAGTGAGGACGCCGACCCCGGGCTGGTCGGGCACAACATGAGCGAACTGGTCGAGCAGCTCGGCGAACACCTGACCGCGCAGCCCCGCACGTCATGAGCCGGCCCGGCAGGGACGACGCGCCCGACCGTCTGTACACCCTCACGGGGGGCCGCAGCAGCGCCGGCCCCGACAGCCCCTTCGACCTGGTCACCCTGGTCGTCGCGGAGTCGGAGCCGGGTCCCGGCATGCAGTCGGAGCACGCGGCGATCCTGCGGCTGGCCGAGTTCCCGACCTCGGTGGTGGAGATCGCCGCCGAGCTGAAGCTGCCGGTGAGCATCACCAAGGTCCTGCTGTGCGACCTGCAGGCGGCCGGCCGGGTCAGCGCCCGCCACCCCCACCGGCCGGCCATCACCGACCCCGACATCCTGGAGCAGGTGCTCGTTGGACTCCGCAACCTCTGACGCGCGCACCCCGTTGGGTGCCTCCGCCGACCACGGTTTCAAGATCGTGGTCGTGGGCGGCTTCGGCGTCGGCAAGACCACCCTGGTCCGCTCGGTCAGCGAGATCCGTCCCCTCAACACCGAGGAGACGATGACCCAGGCCGGCGCGGAGGTCGACGACATCCAGGAGGTGCGCGGCAAGTCCGCGACCACCGTCGCCTTCGACTTCGGCCGGATCACGCTGGACGCCCGCAATGTGCTCTACCTGTTCGGTGCGCCGGGCCAGGAGCGGTTCTGGTTCCTGTGGGACCGGCTGTTCTCCGGCACTCTCGGCGCGGTCGTCCTCGTGGACACCCGGCGGATCGACGACTCCTGGTACGCGATCGACCGGCTGGAGAAGCACGGCACGCCGTTCATCGTGGCGTGCAACGACTTCGGCGGCCCGGTGCACAGCCCCGAGGACGTCCGGCTGGCCCTCGACCTGGATCCGCACGTGCCGCTGGTGACCTGCGACGCCCGTTCCCGGGAGTCCGGCAAGCAGGTGCTGATCACGCTCGTCCAGCACGTCAAGACCCGGTACGCCGGCCCCTTGGCACCGGCCGACCTGCCCCGACAGGAGTTCGTGTGACCCCCGACGCCGTGCCGCTCGGCGGCCCCCGGTTCCAGACCGAACCGGCGCGACTGTACCGCGAGATGCGGCGCGACCACGGCGCCGTCACCCCCGTCGTGCTCGACGGGGACATACCCGCCTGGCTGGTGGTCGGCTACCGCGAGCTGCACCAGGTGACCGGCGACCCGGTGCTGTTCAGCCGGGACTCGGAGCTGTGGAACCAGTGGGACATGATCCCCGACGGCTGGCCGCTGCTGCCGATGATCGGCCGCAAGCAGCCGTCGATCCTCTACACCGTCGGCGAGCGGCACCGTGAGCGGGCCGGGATGATCAGCGACGCGCTGGAGGCCGTCGACCCGTTCGAACTGCGCGGCCACGCCGAGCGGTTCGCGGACGAGCTGATCGACGGACTGTGCACCGCCGGTGAGGCGGACCTGATCGGCCAGTACGCGATGCTGCTTCCGGTGCGGGTCCTCGCGCAGCTGTACGGCTTCGCCGACGAGGACGGCCCCGGCCTGGTCACCGCCCTCAACGACATGATCGACGGCCGGGAGCGGGCCCTGGCGGGGCAGACCCACCTGGCCACGTCCATGGCCCAGTTGCTGGCCGACCGGAAGGCGGACCCGGCCGACGACGTGGTGTCCCGGATGCTCCAGAACACCAACGGGTTCACCGACGAAGAGATCATGCAGGACCTGATGGTCATGATGGCGGCCGGACACCAGCCGACCGCCGACTGGATCGGCAACTCGCTGCGCCTGATGCTCACCGACGACCGGTTCGCCGCCTCCCTGTTCGGCGGGCGCAACAGTGTCGCCGAGGCGATGAACGAGGTGCTGTGGGAGGACACCCCCAGCCAGAACGTCGCCGGCCGCTGGGCCTCCCGTGACACCCAGCTGGGCGGCCGCCGGATCCGCGCCGGCGACCTGCTGATCCTCGGCCTGCAGGGCGCCAACTCCGATCCCCAGGTGCGCACCGACGCCTCCGCGCTGACCGGCGGCAACAACGCGCACTTCTCCTTCGGGCACGGCGAGCACCGCTGCCCGTTCCCCGCCCAGGAGGTCGCCGAGGTGGTCGCCCGGACCGGCATCGAGGTCGTCCTCGACCGGCTCCCCGACATCGACCTCGCGGTGCCCGCCGACTCCCTCACCCGTCGGCCCTCGCCGTGGCTGCGGGGCCTGACCGAACTGCCCGTCAGGTTCACTCCCGTACCCGCCCTCTGATCCGCACCTCCGCGTCGAGAGACAGGCGCAGCACACCGCATGGCGCAGTTACCCGACCCTGCCCTGGGAGGCACGTCACGATGACGACCGGTACCGGACAAGCCCGGATCGCCCTCGACCCCTTCGTCACCGACCTCGACGGCGAGAGCGCGCGGCTGCGCGCCGCCGGTCCGCTCGCGGCCGTGGAGCTGCCCGGCGGGGTGCCCGTCTGGGCGGTCACGCACCACGCCGAGGCCAAGGCGCTGCTCACCGACCCGCGGCTGGTCAAGGACATCAACGTGTGGGGGGCCTGGCAGCGCGGGGAGATCGCGCCGGACTGGCCGCTGATCGGCCTCGCCAACCCCGGCCGTTCGATGCTGACCGTGGACGGCGCCGATCACCGCAGGATGCGCGCCCTGGTCGCGCAGGCGCTCACCCCGCGCCGGGTGGAGCGGATGCGCGAGCGCATCGAGAAGCTCACCCAGGACCTGCTGGACCGGCTGCCCGAGGACGCGGAGAGCGTCGATCTCAAGGCTGCCTTCGCCTACCCGCTGCCGATGTACGTGGTCGCCGACCTCATGGGCATCGACGAGGCAGAACTGCCCCGTCTGAAGGTGCTGTTCGAGAAGTTCTTCTCGACCCAGACCCCGCCCGCGGAGGTCGTCGCGACGCTGACCGAACTGGCCGGGATCATGGCGGCGACGGTCGCCGCCAAGCGGGCCGAGCCGGGTGACGACCTCACCAGCGCACTGATCCTGGCCTCCGAGGACGGCGACCACCTCACCGACGAGGAGATCGTCTCCACGCTCCAGCTGATGGTGGCGGCCGGGCACGAGACGACGATCTCCCTGATCGTCAACGCGGTGGTCAACCTCTCCACCCATCCGGACCAGCGGGCCCGGGTGCTCTCCGGCGAGGTGGACTGGTCTGCGGTGGTCGAGGAGACCCTGCGCTGGTCCACCCCGACCTCGCACGTCCTGATCCGCTTCGCCACCGAGGACGTCCCGGTCGGCGACAAGGTGCTCCCGGCGGGCGACGCGCTGATCGTGTCGTACGCCGCGATCGGCCGCGACGAGAAGGCGCACGGCCCGAGCGCCGGGGAGTTCGACATCACCCGCCGGTCGCCGAACCGGCACATCTCCTTCGGGCACGGCCCGCACGTCTGCCCGGGTGCGGCCCTCTCCCGCCTGGAGGCCGGCGTCGCGCTGCCCGCGCTCTACGGCCGCTTCCCCCACCTGGACCTGGCCGTGCCGGCCGCCGAGCTGCGCAACAAGCCGGTGGTCACCCAGAACGACCTGTTCGAGCTGCCGGTCCGGCTCACCCCCTGACGGGGTTCACCACGGACGACCTGGCGCCCGGCCCCGGAGCGGAGCGCACCGCCCCGGGGCCAGGTCTGCCGGACGGGCCGCACCCGTTTGACTTCGAGTGCTCTTCAAGTCGTAGCGTCCATGAGGAACGCACGTCAGCGGGAAAGGCTGGAGTCACATGCAACAGCGCACTCTGCGAGATCTGTCGGTCAGCGCCATCGGCCTCGGCTGCATGGGCATGTCCGCCTTCTACGGCACCGCCGACCAGGACGAGGGCGTGCGGACCATCCGCCGCGCGCTGGAACTGGGCGTCACCTTCCTCGACACCGCGCAGCTCTACGGACCGCTCACCAACGAGACCCTCGTCGGCGAGGCGATCCGGGGGCACCGGGACGAGTACGTGATCGCCACCAAGTTCAACTACCGCATGGACGACGCCGTGCCCGGCGACATGAGCAGCATCGGCCCGCAGGACGGCTCGGCCGAGCATGTCCGCAGCTCGATCCACGGCTCGCTGCGGCGCCTGGGCACCGACCACATCGACCTGTACTACCAGCACCGCGTCGACCCGAACGTGCCGATCGAGGAGACCGTGGGCGCCCTGGCCGAGCTGGTCGCCGAGGGCAAGATCGGGCACATCGGACTGAGCGAGGCGAGCGCCGAGACCATCCGGCGGGCCCACGCCGTGCATCCGATCACGGCCGTGCAGACGGAGTACTCGCTGTGGACCCGGGACCCGGAGGACGAGGTGCTGCCCGCCTGCCGGGAGCTGGGCATCGGATTCGTCCCCTACTCGCCGCTGGGCCGCGGCTTCCTCGCCGGCCGGTTCACCTCCCCGGACGACCTCGACGCGAGCGACTGGCGCCGCACCGGACCCCGCTTCACCGGCGACAACCTGGACACGAACCTCCGGCTGGCCGCCAAGGTGAAGGAGATCGCCGCCGAGAAGGGCGTGACCCCGGCGCAGCTGGCCCTCGCCTGGGTGCTGGCGCAGGGCGACGGCATCGTCCCCATCCCGGGCACCAAGCGGGTCAGCTACCTGGAGCAGAACGCGGGCGCCGTCGACGTCGAGCTGACCAAGGAGGACCTGGCCCGGATCGAGGCCGAGGTGCCCCGGGCGGCGGGCGAGCGCTACGACGAGGCCGGAATGCGTTCCGTGAACCTCTAGTACCCCGACAGCGCCTGCCGGGGCACCCGCGACCGGGCACTGCGGCGGACCGGCCGGGTCGCGGTGGCCGGTCCCCCTGCGGTGGCGCACGCTGGTGCCATGGGCAGGCTGCAGCGAGGGGCGGCAGGGCTGCGGCGGTCGGGGCAGTCGTCGCACGCGCTGCTGCTGTTGCCGATCGCGCTCATCGTGGTGATCACGGTGGCGGACCTCCGCACACCTGAGGACATCCACCTGGGCCCCGCCCTGGTCATCGCGCCCGCGCTCACCCCGTCGTTCGCCGGTCCCCGGCCGACCGCGCTGGTCGGGGCGCTGGCGGTGGCCGCCCAGGTGCTGATCGCCGTCTTCCACGGCGGGCTGAGCACCGCCAACCACGTGGTGCAGATCGTCACCCTGGTACTGCTCTCGGTGATCACGGTCGTCTACAGCGCGGTCCGCGAGCGGCGCCGCGCCCAGCTGGCCCAGGTGCGCACGGTCGCCGAGGCCGCGCAGCACGTGCTGATGTGGCCGCTGCCGGAGCACATAGGGCCGCTGCGGATCGCCTCGCTGTACCTGGCCGCCGAGGACGAGGCGCAGATCGGCGGGGACTTCTACGCGGTGACCCGCTGCGAGGGCGAGGTCCGGGTCCTGATCGGCGACGTGCGGGGCAAGGGGCTGTCCGCGATCGGCGAGGCGGCGCTGCTGCTCGGCGCCTTCCGGGAGTCCGGCCACCGGCACGTCACCCTGCCGGACCTCGCCGTCTCCCTGGGGCAGAGCGTGCACCGGTACGCGGCGGACTTCGAGACCCCGGAGGAGGCGGGCGAGCGGTTCGCCACCGCCCTGCTGGTCGAGATCCCCGACGAGGACCCGGTCACCCGGATGACCAGCAGCGGTCACCCGCCGCCACTGCTGCTGAGCCCGGGGCACGCGGTCACCGTGCCGAGCCTGCACCCGTCGCCGCCGCTGGGCGTGGCCGGGGCGGGGGAGGTCGAGCACACCCTGGACGTGTTCTCGTTCGAGCCCGGTGACACCCTGCTGCTCTACACCGACGGCGTGGTCGAGGCCCGGGACGCCCAGGGCCGCTTCTACCCCCTCGCCGAGCGGGTCGCGCAGTGGACCGACGCCGCTCCGGAGTCGCTGATGCACCACATCCGGCGCGACCTGCTGGCGCACGCGGGCGGCCGCCTGGGCGACGACGCGGCCCTGATCGCCCTGCACCGCACCCCGACCGTGCCGGCCCGCCACCACCACGGCGTCCTCGGCCACCACACGGGCCACGGCTCGGACCGCAGCTCGCCCCGCGGCTCCGCTCTGACCTAGCCGGTAGAAGGGGTGTACGCCGGACTCGGCGGATGTCGCGGTGGCGGCGCCGGGGAAGCCGCGCCGGTTCAGCGGACCAGCAGCCTGGCCGCGGGCGGACCCGTGCGTCAGCCACAGCTCAACATCCCTGCGCGCAGGCAGAGTTGAGCAAGCCGTTCAGTTTTCTTCAGGTCAAAGTCAAGTCGTGAGGGTGGCTGCCGAGAGCAGCCGACTGCCAGACTCCGCATCGCCTTCCACCGACGAGGAGTCGACATGTCCGACCGGCAGCCCCCCACCCGCGGACGGCCGTTGCGCAAGGCCCTCGCCGCCGCTCTCGGCGCGCTCGCCCTGGTGGTCGCCGTGCCCGCCACCGCGCACGCCGATGTCCTGACGCTGCTGCCGCAGAACGCCGACGGCCTGGAGCAGACCTTCTCCCCCGCCTACGACTACGACGGCGACGGCTGCTACGCCACCGCGGCCATCGGCGCCGACGGCACCGTCAACCCGGGTCTGAAACTCGGCGGCGACGTCAACGGCCACTGCCACGACTACGCGCAGCTCGCCAACGCCAACACGTACTCCCGCGAGAAGTGCGACAACGGCTGGTGCGCGGTGATGTACGCCAGTTACTTCGAGAAGGACCAGGCGACGTACGGGCCGCTGGCGATCGGGCACCGGCACGACTGGGAACACGTCATCGTGTGGATCCAGGACGACCAGGTGCGGTACGTCTCGGTGTCCCAGCACAGCAGCTACCTGGTGCAGCCGGCCTCGGCGATCCGGTTCGACGGCACCCACCCGAAGATCGTCTACCACAAGGACGGCCTGTCCACCCACGACTTCCGCTTCGCCAACGCCAACGACGACCCGCCGGAGAACGTGACCGGCGGCTGGTTCTATCCGCGTCTGGTGGGCTGGGACGGCTACCCGGCCGGCTACCGGGACAAGCTGATGAACGCGGACTTCGGCGACGCCACCATCAAGATCAAGGACGGCTCGTTCACCGCGAACCTGTCCTACTCCATGCCGTCCGGGATCTCGTTCGACCCGAACGCCTGAGTCAGGCACGGCCCTCGACCAGCCGGGCCAGCTTGTCGAGGGCCATCCGCGTACCCAGTTCGTTGTCCTCGGGGCGGATGCCTTCGGGGAGGTCCTCGTGCAGGACCTCGACATCCGTGGCGCCGTCCGCCCCGGTGAGCGTGGTGGTCATCCTCATGGTGCCGCGGACGGTCGCGTCGCCGGTCTCGAACTCGATGACCTCGACGACCAGTTCGTCCGGGACCAGCCGGGCGAAGTACCCCCGGTAGGTGTCGGTGCGCCCGCCGGACTTCCCGGCGCGGCGCGGGTCGTCGTAGTCCAGTGACACCCGGAACACTCCGCCCTCCCGGGCGTCGAAGGCGAGCACCCGGGCTGTCATGCCGTCCGGCACCCGCCAGGCGGCGACCGCCTCCCGGTCGAGCAGGGCCCGGTAGACGGCGGCCGGGTGCGCCTGGATCCGCCTGCTGACACGCGTGGTGTGCATGCAGCCGACGGTAGCGCCCGACGACCGTGCCGGGGCCCGGAAGGTGAGCCGGGCCCCGGCACGGAACCCGTGCTACGGCTTGCGGGCGACCGCTCCGTACATCGCGATGTCCTCGTCGCGGATACCCTGTTCGCCGGTGCCGTCCGGGTGCCACTTGTGCACCTGGACGATGCCCGGCTCGACCAGCTCCAGGCCCTCGAAGAACTCGTGGGCCTCGTCGATGGTGCGCAGCCGCATCGGCATGTTGCGGGCCGCGTACTCGCGGGCGACCCGGCCCACCTCGTCGGGCGCGAACTCGGCGGTGCCGATGGACATCGCCAGGTAGCTGCCGGACGGCAGCGGTTCGAGGAGGCGCCGGACGACGCCGACCGCGTCGTCCGCGTCGAGCATGAAGTGCACGATGGCGATCACCGTGAGCGCGACCGGCTGGTCCAGGTCGAGGGTCTCGCGCAGTTCGGGGGCGTCGTAGAGGTTCGCCAGGTCGCGGAAGTCGGCCTCGATGTACGCCGTCCTGCCCTCGGGCGTGCTGGAGAGCAGACCTTGGGACAGGGTGAGCACGATGGGGTCGTTGTCCACGTAGACGACCCGGGAGTCCGGGGACACCGCCTGGGCTATCTCGTGCAGGTTCGGGGAGGTGGGGATGCCCGTCCCGACGTCCAGGAACTGGCGCATCCCCGCCTCCTCGGCGAGCCAGCGCACGGCGCGGTTCATCCAGTCGCGGTTGGCGCGCATGTGGATCGGGAGCGCGGGCCACTCCCGGGCCATGGCGTCACCCGCCTCCTGGTCCGCGGGGTAGTAGTCCTTGCCGCCCAGGATGTAGTCGTAGATCCGGGCGGAGTGGGCGTTCTCCGTGTCGATGCGGTCGGCCGGCCATCCGTTGTCGGGCAACGCCGTGTCTCCCATTCAGGTGAGGGGGGTGCGGGGGGGGCTGCGGGTGGTGCGTCGGGGGTGGGAATTGGTTGAACGATCAGCTATACCAAGGAAGTTCCGGGACCACGGGTCACATCAGGAAGTCGGCGTCACCCGCCTTCACGCCGGACAGGAAACTCGTCATCTCTCGGGGCGTGAAGACCAGCGCCGGACCGTCGGGATCGGTCGACTGGCGTACCGCGACCCGTCCGTCGGCGAGCTTCTTCACTTCGACGCAGGCGCCGCCGGCGTCGTCGCTCCACGGCTTGGACCAGCCGCGCGCGCCGAGTTGCCGGGACGGGATGCCGTTGCGTATGGGGTGGTGCACGTCAGAGCTCCTTGCGAATCGCACCGAGGAGGTCCTCGGTCTTTCTGGCGGGCGTCGCCTGGGCGCCCAGCCGGTCCAGGGCCTCGCGGTAGACCACGACGTCGGCTCTCTTGTCCAGGTAGACAGCGCCCACCAGGCCGTTGAGATAGACGATGTCGGGCAGTTCGGGAGCCCGGAACCGGAAGAGGTGGTACGCGCCCGCACGCATGGCGGGGTGCGGGCCGTTGGCGAACGGCATGATCTGCAGGGTGACGTTGGGCAGCCGGTTGATCTCGATCAGATGGTCGATCTGGGCGCGCATCACGTCCGGTCCGCCGACCGGCCAGCGCAGGACGGTCTCGTCCATCACGACCCACAGCCGCGGCGGGGCCGGCCGGGTGAGCAGCTCCTGGCGGCGCATGCGCAGCGCCACCATGCGCTCGGTCGCCTCGGACGGGGCGTGCGGGTTGCCCGCGCCGAGCAGGGCGGCGGCGTACCGGCGGGTCTGCAACAGGCCGTGCACGAACTGGTTCTCGTAGGCACGGATCTGCAATGCGGCCTGTTCCAGGCTGAGATACGCGGCGAACCAGTCCGGCATCACGTCGCGGTAGGTGTGCCACCAGCCGCGCTTGTTGGCCTCGCGCACCGACTGCAGGAAGGTGTCGACCTCCTGGCGGTCCGTCACGCCGTAGACCTGCAGGAGTTTCTCGGCGTCGGCCAGCCGGAGCCGGGCCACCTTGGCGGCCTCCATACGGCGGATCGTGGAGTGGCTGACGCCGATGGCGGCGGCGGCCTGCTCGAAGGTCAGACCGGCCCTGGTCCGCATCTCCTCCAGCTGCCGGCCGAGGATCATGCGCAAGACGGAAGGGGCACCGCCCCAGTCGGTCTCCGAGGTCACGCCCTACCCCCTCACACCAGGTTTCAGGGTCACCGTCTCACGGGTTCGTGATCGGCTCGCGGACTCGATCGATCATTACTTGTCCCGGAGCAGCATGCACTTCGCTTCTTGCAATTTTCAACTTGCTGGTTGCGAGACGATGTTGGCAGATGCCAGAGTGGGCTTACTGCTCCGGCCGACCAAGGAGCAGGCGAAGCAGAGCAGTTGGGGGAGACTGAGCTGCGTCCCGCTGCCGTCCAGGCGCGGGTCGTCGTCTGCCCCCGAACGGTCCGGGCGGACGACGACCGCTCAGCCCACGCTGCGAAGCCGGACGAAAGGCGCAAGGCGATGGCCCCGCCCTCTCTCCCCCAGCCACTCGACCGACTGCCCGAGGACCACATACCCGGCCTGACCCGGCCGGCCCTGGCGGCCGCCGCCGAGGGCCCGCACCGCCCGTCCGACGCGACGGGCACCCCCACACCACCCGGAGGCGAACGCCTCGGCCGACTCCCTGGGCCGCAAGGCCTCGGCCGGTTCGCCTCCGGGGACCGTCCCGCTCCGCACAGCCGGGCCTTCGACCTGGCGCCGACGCCCCGTGCGGTGGGCAACGCCCGCCGGAGCGTGGGCGAGCTCCTCGGCACGTGGGGCGTGGGCGAGGAGGCCGTCGACAACGCCGTCCTGGTGACCTCGGAACTGGTCACCAACGCGATCGTGCACTCGGCAGGCCGGCGGATCATCTGCCGGGTGCACGCCGACGCCGACCGGATCCGCATCGAGGTCGAGGACCAGAACGGGAGCATCACGCTCCCGGCGCCCCGGCGGGCCAGACCGGACGAGCAGAACGGGCGCGGCCTGTTCCTCGTCGACGCGCTCAGTCTCGACTGGGGCGTCACGGCCGCGCCGGAGGGACGGCCCTCCTCCCGCGTCGTCTGGGCCGAGCTGTCGACGGCCCCCGACGCACCGCTCACCACCCCCCACACCGCAGGAGGCCGCCCCGCCCATGGACCGTCCCCCCACTCCTGACGATCCCGCCGCCGACCCGTCCTGGACCCGCACCCGCCCCAAGCCGGGCCCGGAACAACCCCACACCGCTCCGGCCGGCTGAGCCGGCCACGGCCGGGACGCGACCGTCCCGGCCGTTCCGCATGGCCGGGCCCGCCTGCATGGCAGGGGCGCCGTTTGACCGGGGCGCCGTTTGACCGGGGCGCCGCTTCGTGGGGGCTCCACTTGATCAGAGGCGCCGCTTCCTGGGGCGCCGCTTGACCAGGGGCGCCGCTTGACCGGGGCCGCGCTTGACGGGGGCCGTCGCTCACTCCACCGCGTGTGCCAGCAACGCGGCGGCGGCCGCGCGCAGTTGGACCGCCGCGGTCACACAGGCCGACGCCTGCCGCTCCAGGACGGCACCGCTCCACTCCGGCGCCTCGGCGCAGCGGCCCAGCGTCTCGGCCACTCCGCGCAGCCGCCCCGCGTACCCCTCCATCCGGTCCGCGTCGACACGCAGGCCGTCGACGTACGCGAGGAGTTCGGGGGCCGCGGTCGCGGGACGGGGTTCGGTCGCCATGGGGCTCACCTGCACTCGGGGGGGACGGCTAGCGCGGCAGCACCGCGCCGGCGCTTCTGCGGGCCACGAACCGGCGGCTGGACAGCACGAACCCGGGCCGGACGGCGTCGAGTTCGAGGATCTGGAGGTGCCGGACGAGCGGGCCGTGGGCCCCGTCGAGCCGTAGCCGCAGCCGGGGGCGGGCATGGACACGCTGCTTGCCGTGGGCGCGGACCAGGGTGCGCACGGTGCTCTCGCCGCGGCGCCCGTAGAGCACCCAGTCGGGCTCGGGACAGCGGGCGCCGGGCCCCGGGCGGCCCTCGACCGAGACCCCCAGTTCGGGCGCGTGCACCCGCAGTTCCCGCCCCTGCAGATCGACGTCGGCCGGTCCGCGCACGGCCGGCTGGGCCCAGACCTCCTCGGCCACCGCCCGTGCCTCCTCCGTGCCGACGGCGAGCGAGACCACGTACCGCCCGGTGCGGCGCAGGTCGGCACGGCGCAGCAGGTCCGCGGCGAGGTCGTACGGATGCGGCCGCCACAGATCGTCGACCAGCACCGACAGGCCGAGTTCGGTGTAGGGGCCGATGGTGGTGCAGCGGTGCTCGTAGACGGAGAGCACGGCGAGGGCGCGGCGGCCGAGCCGGGCGGGGACCAGCCAGGCGACCTCGGGCAGCAGGCTGCGGGCCACGTCGGTGTCGACCGGGAAGCACAGGTGCGCGGCGGAGGAGTCGTAGTAGCGCACCGGCAGCTCCACCGGGCCCGCCGAGGTGGGCAGGCTGCTGGTGGGGACCGCCAGGAAGGGGTAGCCCTCGGGCGGCCGGGCGCGGTCCCCGAGCCGGTAGGCGCGGCTGCGTTCCACCGGGCCGAGGTAGCGGGCGAGGGCGCGGTCGACGTCGGCCCGCGCCTGCGGGATCACGTGCTCCAGATGGTCGATGTAGACGCGCAGCAGGTGGCAGCGCGGGAACTCCTGGGCGGGACCGGCGTAGTCGACCCGGTACCGGCGGGGGTGCGGGGCGCCGGGGCGGTCCGGGACCGGGACGATGTCGTGCTGGTTGGTGATGCCGGCGACCCAGGTGCGCGGGTCGGCGGGTGTGCGGTCGTCGGTCTGCGCGCCCACGGCCACCACGTGGGTGACCCGGTAGGCGCGGCAGAAGTCGTCGTCCTGCGCCAGGTTCAGCAGCGCGACCGCGCCCTCGCCGTGTCCGACCAGCGCGAGGTCGGCGCCGCGCGGGACACCGTGGTGCCGGATCGCCAGCAGGATCGAGCGGGTGTACGGCGAGTCGGTCAGGAACAGGTCGCGCCAGGCACCGGCGAAGTCCTGCGGACGGTCGTCACGGGGGCGGCCCGGGGCCGTGCCCGGGGCCTGGACGACGTACCGGAGCACGCCGTCGGGGCCGCGCACCTCCTGGACGAGGACGCGGCCGTCGCCGCCGAGCAGGTCGATGTTGCGCAGGAAACCGAGGAGGGAGCCCTCGCCGGCGAGGGACCGGGCCTCCTGGGCGGACAGTTCCACGGCCCGGGCGGCGCCCCTGGCCCGGCCCGTGCCGGACAGGGGGGAGGCGTCGGGACCGCCGGCCGCGCCGAGGGCCCGCTCCCGGCCGGCCGCCAGGGCCCAGGCCGTCCCGTCGCTCAGCGGGTCCTCGTCCAGCAGGCCCCGGACGGCGGGGAGTTCGGCGAGGACCGGGGCGAGTGCGGACAGCGAGCGCTGGGCGCCCTGGTCCTTGAAGAGGGCCCGCAGCGCGCGGACGGCCTCCGCCTCGCGGTCCGCGCTGACGGCGCCGGTCAGCCGGCGCATCCCCGCGTCGTGCCCCACCTCGGGGTGGCCGAGGAGGACGGCGGCGATCCTGAGCCGCAGCGAGGTGACCGCGACCAGCGCGGCCAGGCTCGCCCGGCCCAGCGCATCCCCCGCCGCGCCGAGCAGGTGGCCGAGGCCGTCGGGCGCGACGATCGCCGAGCCGCCGAGCCCCTGCTTGTTGGTGAGCGTCCGCAGCAGCGCCCAGCGGGCGGCCAGGCCGGTGCGCGGGCGGCGACGCGCGGAACTCGTCAGCGCCGGGGCGAACAGGACGGAACTGGTCCGTGCGCAGACCTCGCGGACGCCCTCGGCCACGGCCACCACGTCACGGGCGCACTCCCGCAGCAACTCCTCCGCGGGCGGCTCGCAGGCACGGCGCTGCGCTGCCATCCGGCGCTCCCTCTCGGATCGACGACACGGCCTGCTCCCATCGTGTGCCCTGGCTCCGGCGCCCGCACCTTCGTCCGTCCGGGTGAGCGGCGCCCGTGGACGGCTCGGTTCAGGCGGCGAGGCCGGCGGCGAGCGTCGCGCCGAGTTCCCAGCACGCCTCCAGACCCGCCTTGCCGGGCTCGCCGGTCACTGTGACGGGTTCGGCGGCCCGGCGCCAGCCGAGGCCGGTGGTGATGGAGTCGAGGGCGCGCAGGGCGCCGGTGACGTCGTTGCCGCCGTGCACGTAGGCGCCGAAGGGGCGGCCGCGCGTCTCGTCCAGACACGGGTAGTAGATCTGGTCGAAGAAATGCTTGAGGGCACCGGAGACGTAGCCGAGGTTGGCCGGGGTGCCGAGCAGGTATGCGTCGGCCGCCAGCACGTCGGCGGCGGTGGCGGACAGCGCCGCCCGCCGTGTCACGCGCACGCCCTCGATCTCCGGAGCGGTCGCCCCGGAGACCACGGCCTCGAACATGGCCTGGCAGTGCGGTGAGGGCGTGTGGTGGACGATCAGCAAGGTGGGCACACCGGCACCCTGCCCTGCGGTGCCCGCCGACGGCAAGCGCCGACGGGCACGGCGTGGTGCGGCGCGGTGCGGGACGGTGCTGGTCCGGCGCGGTGCTGGTCCGGCGCGGTGTGGGACGGTCAGGGCTGTGCCGGCATGCTCCAGCAGTTGGAGACGGCGGGGGCGCCGGACAGCCGGGCGGTGAGCCAGGCGATGGCGTCGCTCTGGTCGGCGAGCAGGGGTCCGAGGTGGTTGAGCAGGGCGCGGCCCGCGTCCGGGAGGACGACCGGCACGTACGTGACGTTCGCGCCCTTGCCGCACCAGTCGACGGCGAGCCGCCGTGCCTGGGCGTGCGGGACGAGGTCGTCACTGACGCCGGTGGCCACCCGGACCGGGCCGGCCGGCGCGGTCCTGCCGATGCGCTGGTCGGCGAGGAAGGCCTGGAGGGCCGGCTCCTCGGCGACGACCTCGGAGATGGAGCTGCCGTCGTTCGTCCAGGCGGTGCTGTGCTGGGAGCCGTAGGCGAGGATCGCGTCGCCGACGCACATGGTGGACAGGTCGGCGAGGGCAGCCCGGCCGGCCGTGCCGAGGTGGGCGTCGACGAGCGGCCGGAGCGCCGGGTCCGACTGGACGAAGCCGTTGACCGCCCACCCGAGGGCGCCGGCCAGGTCGCTGCCGTCGATGGCGGCGGTGACGGCGGTGAGGTCGGCGGGCGGCGCCCCCGCGTAGGTGCCGGAGAGGGTGATGTCCGGGGCGTAGGAGGGCTGGAGTTCGGCGGCCGCGGCGGTCGCGCCGCCACCCTGGCTGTAGCCGAACAGGCCCACCCGCGAGGCGGCGGTGACCGAGGAGCCGGGCAGGCTCCGGGCGGCGCGTACGGCGTCCAGGACGGCGTGGGCGCCGTCCAGCCGGTTGACGTAGGTGTGCAGCCGGTCCGTCGCGCCGAGCCCGACGTAGTCGGTGACGACGACCGCCACGCCCTCGGCGAGCAGCCGGTAGATCGACAGGTCCTCGTAACCCACGGACACGGTCCGGCCGTTGAGGACCAGGGGGTGTTCCAGGCCCAGGGACGCGGCGCACTGGTCGCCCTGCCCCATGGTGCCGGGGGCCAGCGCGACCAGCGGGCGGGCCCCGGGGCCGAGCCAGGGGGCGGCGGGCTCGATGTAGGCGCCGGTGACCGCGACGGGGTCGCCCGCGGCGTCGGTGGACTTGTACATCAGCCGGGTCGCGCTGCCCGGCAGCGGACCGGGCAGGCTCGGCAGGCTCAGGGCCAGCGGGAGGTGTTCGGTGCGGACGAGGGCGCCGTCGGCCGCGGGCAGGGTGGCCGGCGGATCGTAGAAGGCGGGGATGGTGACCCCGCGGGAGACCTCCGCCTGGGAGGCGGTGGCCTGCAGGGTCTGCAGGCAGAGGCAGGCAGCCGCGGCGAGGGCGGTGGCCAGCAGGCGAACGCGGGCAGGCATGGGGAACCTCCTGGACGTGCCGGACGTGGGAGGTGCGGCGGACGTCCCCGGAGCGGCCGACGGGGAGGGGTGCGGTTTACCCGACGGTAACGAACCCTGGGTTACTCGTGGTAGCAGCCGTCAGGTTACGGTTCGGTAATAGGACGGACAGTCGGCAGAGGTCCGGGGCAGTGCGCGCGCGGGAGGGCAGGGGGCGGCGCCGGTGCCGTCGCGAGGAGACGAGGAGCCCGCGGCGGACGCCGCGGGCTCCGGGGCTCGGGGGCTCGGGGTGAAGGGGCGTGAGGGGGTCAGGCCGGGTTCCGCCGGGTCCACCACAGCAGCAGGGCCCCGGCGGCCAGCAGCAGCCCGCCGAAGACGGCGGGCCAGAGGTGGGCACCGGTCGCGGCGAGTCCGCTCTGGACCGCCTGGGGCTCGGTCTGGGGCGCCGTCCGGCCGCCGGTGGCCGGGGTCTGCTGACCGCTGGGGGCGGCGGTGGGGGCGGCGGCAGCGGTGGCGGTCGGCGGGGCGGCAGCAGTGGCGGTGGCGTTCGGCGCCTGGGTGTCGGGCCGCTGCGTCGCCTTGCTGATCACACCGCCGCCCGACGACTTCGTGGTCGTCGTATGCCTCGGCGACACGCTCGCGTCGACTTTCGGCAGCTCGGTGGCCCCGGCGGCGGGGGCGGTCTGCGTGGCCGGGGTGCCGGCCGGCGGCTCGGACGACGGCGGCCGGGCCGACGGTTGCCCGGACGGCGGCTGCTCGGTCGCCGGCTCGGACGGCTCGGCGCTCTGGGTCTGGGCCGGCGGGGCGACCGGGCTCGCGGTCTCGCTCGGGGTCGGCTCCGCGCCCTGGGACGGCGGCTGCTCGGCGGCCCCGGCCCCGCAGGTCCGGCCGGAGTTGATGCAGTCGACCATCGTCCGCATCAGGCTCTCGTCGAAGACGTTGATGAAGTCGCCGTGGTCGGTGACCGGCTTGTGCAGCTGCTCAGGGAAGGAGTCCACGGCGAACAGCGGGACGGTACGGCCGCCGTCCGCGAGGCTCGGCGCGTCCACGGCGTAGACGATGCGCTGCACCAGCTGCGGGATGGCCCGGAAACCATCCGGGCAGCTGCCGTCGGGCGCCTCGAACGCCACGTGGGTGCGGTGGTTGGCGCTGTCGATGTTCCGGCCGTCCCAGCAGCTCTGGAACCTGAACGTGCGCACGACGTCGCTGCCCGCGGGGCACAGCGGGTACTTGTCCTTGAGCTGGCGGTTCTCGTAACCGGTGCAGCTCCAGGAGGCGTTGGCGTTGGCCGGCCCGTTGACGAACGCCTTGGCGTCGCCGGTGATGATGCGCAGCAGCCGCGGCATCTCGGTGACCTTGGAGGTCGGGTTGCCCTCGAAGGTCAGCGTGACCTGCTTGGCCGTGACGATCTGCCCGGCGTTGCCCTCGGTGCCGCCGCCCGGCTTGTCGGCGTCCCGCTCCTGCTTGCCGTTCTGCAGCCGCAGCACGGGCCAGTAGTACGTGGACCTGTCGCCCTTGTCGGCACAGCTGGTGTCGGCGTTCGCGAGGTCCTGGTCGCTGGCGAAGGCGTTGTTGGACTGGTTGCCGATGTAGTCGTGGAAGTGGTGGGCGCCGTTCGAGACACCCGGCGCGACGATCACGTTGTCCGAGTTGAACAGGCCGTTCGCGTTGACACCGCAGCTGGAGGAGAAGGTGCCGGTGGAACCGCCGGGCTGTTCGGCCGGCGTGGTGACGTTCGGCTGGACGGAGGTGATGTCCGCGTAGTCGGCGGCGACCGGGCCGTTGCCGCCCTGACCGCCGGCGCCCTGGCTCGGCGCGGCGCTGCCCTGACCCTGGCCGCTCTGGCTCGGCGCGGCCCCGTCCTGGGGTGACGCCGGCTGCCCGGTGCCCTGGTTCGAGGAGCTCAGGGTGCAGGCGGCGAGGTCGTCCAGGCCCTGCGGGCGGTCGGCCTCGCGAGCGATGGCGTCGGCGATGCGCTGGATCGACGCGGACCGCTGTTCCTTCAGCGGGTTCATGATCGCCTGGTCGGCGAGGCCGGGGTTCTGCTCGATCGCCGCGGCGGACTGGGTGAGTTGCTGGTAGGCGGCCGCGACCTGCTGGTCCAGCTTGGCGAGTTCGCCGTCGACGTCGGCGCGGGCCCCGTCGGGCACCGTCGTCAGCCGGCTGCCGACGTCGGGGCAGTAGATGGTGGGCGCGGACAGCACCTGGCCGGTGGCGACCCGGGTCTGCTGGTCCCCGCCGCTCTCGGTGGCCGAGGCGTAGACGTTCACCGCGACCAGTCCGCCGCCGCCGAGCATCAGTGCGACCGCTGCGAAGGTCGCGCGTCGTGCGCCGGTCGGACGTCTGCGCCTGTTGCGTCTCAAGGTCGTCCCCTGGGTCTGAGTGCGGCCGGGCATGGAAATCCCCTGCCCCATACGGCCCTCGACGCCACCGTGTTCAACAGAATCGCGAATTCACGGCGACCTCACAGAAATCGGGAGTCACGCACCGGCGGCGAAGAAGGAAAAGGCGACTGACGGCGACGAGCCGGTGACCCTGCGAAAGTGATCGATGAGCGCGAAATGCCGTCCCGTACGGTCGAGTTCCGAACGCTACGACGAACATCACAAATACGTATCGGACATTACGCACCTCAACCTTCACACGAGTGACACAAGTTGGCTAAGTTGACGTTTAAGCCGTTCGGCTCCCCCCGGCGAACCCCGCCGGGCCGCGCGGCCTCCGCCGAGTCCGGTGCCCCACAGGGGCGAACACGGAGCCGGGGACCCAACCGAACCACTGGGGTGAATCGGCCGACCGTCCGTCAGGACAGGGGCCGTAGGGCATGCCTTCCGGATTCGACCGCCCGAACCCGACAGCTAACCCGGTAGGCGGAGTACGGAAGGAGCACGACCCCTCAATGGCGCCCGAGAGCCGTGACGAGGTTCGACAGCGGATCGACAGCCTCTACGACCAGGCCGAGAACGCCACCGGGAACTACAACGCCACGCGCGCGGCGGGCGGGGGCTCGCGCTCGCGCGGTGTCCCGCTGTTCAAGCGGCCTCGCCGTGACGACCCGGGCCTCGACAACATCGCGCGGGAGTGGTTCGAGGGGGCGCGCGCGAAGCTGGGGCCGAGCGTCCCGGCCGCGCTGCCCACCGACCGGATGCCGGAGCGGCCCGGTCCACGGCGGCCGGTCAGCGCCATGGCGGCCGACCTGCTCGCCCAGCTGGAGGACTCCGGTCCGGCGCGGCTGGAGCTGACCGCGGGGTCCGGGCAGAGCGAGGTCGAGGTCGTCCGCGAGCTGCCGGCCCGGCCGAAGCTGGAGTTGACGGCCGGGTCCGCCGGGGCAGTGACCGCGGCCCCTTCGGATGCGTCCAGGGCCCTGCCCTCCGCCGCACCGCAGCGGCCCACGCCGGGTGCCTTCAAGACCAGGAACCAGCTCAAGCTGGCCAAGGCGCGCGAGATGCTGTCCCAGCGCACCGGGCCGCGCGCGGTCGCCGCGCTCGAACCTGCCCAGGTTCCGGCTGCCCAGCCCGTGCCGCAGCCGCCCAGCCCCTGGCCCACACCCGAGAGGCAGGCCCCGGCGGCGCCGCAGTGGCAGGCTCCCGCCGTCGGCATACCCAGCCAGCGCACCGGCAGCGACTCCGCACGGACCGACGCCCTCGCCGCCACCCGCGCGCTCCCGGCCGTGACCGAGACGGGCGGCATCCCGATCGTGTCCCCGTCGGACACCGGCACGTTCCGCATCATGACCCCTGGCGGCGCCGACAGGGCCCCGCGCCGAGCCACCCCGGATCCCAGCGGCTTCCGCGTCATGACCCCGGGGAACATCGACGCCACCCCGGCCCAGCCCACCCCGGACACCAGCGGCTTCCGCGTCATGACCCCCGGAAGCGCCGACACCACCCCGAACCAACCCGGTCCGGACACCAGCGGGTTCCGCGTCATGACCCCCGGAAGCGCCGACACCACCCCGAACCAACCCGGTCCGGACACCAGCGGGTTCCGCGTCATGACCCCGGGGAACGCCGACGCCACCCCGAACCAGCCCACCCCGGATCTCAGCGGCTTCCGCGTCATGACCCCCGGGAACATCGACACCACCCCGAACCAACCCGGTCCGGACACCAGCGGGTTCCGCGTCATGACCCCGGGCGGCTCGGGCGGCGGGACCTACCAGAGCGCGTCTTCCCTGGATGCGGGCGTCTCCCAGGCCCCGACCCCGGGGGACTCCGGCTCCTTCCGGATCATGACGCCGGGCGCCACGGGCTCGTTCCCGATGCCGACCCCGGCCGACGCGGGCGCCTTCCCGAACCCGGACGCCGTGAGCACGAGCGTCCTCCCGCCCGTGGCCCCCACGAACAGCGGCGCCTTCCCCACCGCCGCCACCACCGACAGCGGCGCCTTCCCGACCGCGACGCCCGCCGCTCCCGCCCCGGCACCGGGCCCGATGGACCTCGGCGGCTTCCGGGTCATGTCGCCGAACGCGCCCGCCGCCTACGCCGAGGTGCCCCAGGCCGCCGCCGACACCGCCTACGCCACCGGCGCGTACACGTACCCCACGGCAGCCCCCGCCGCCCCGGCGCCCATGGCTGCCATGGCTCCCATGCCGTCGGCCCCCTCCTTCGCCGCGGCACCCGCCGCCGGCATGACCGGCGGCTACACCGCGGGCCCGCAGCCCGCCGAGACCGGCTACGCCTACGCCACCGCCGCGATGCCCACGGCAGCGCCCGCCGCCGCGATGCCCGCGCCGATGCCGACGCCGATGACCGCCCCCATGCCGGCGGCCATGACCGCGCAGCCCGAAGCGATGACGGCCGCGATGGCGACGGCGACCGCATCGGCACCGGCACCGGCGCCCCCCATGGCGATGCCGCCCCTCCCCCCGGTCGTCACGGCGCCGCTGCCCACCACCCCCCTGGCGACCGCGCCCGCGCAGGTCGCCGCCCCGGCTCCGGCCGCGGCCATGACCGCACCCGCGCCCATGGCCGCGCCCGTCGCCTTCGCCGAGCCGGGCAAGGCCATGAAGGCGCTCGCGTTCGCGCGGGAGCAGATCGGCCGACCGTGTGTCTGGGGGGCGACCGGGCCGGGAGCGTACGACTGCTCCAGCCTGACCCAGGCCGCCTGGCGCGCCGCCGGGGTGACGCTGCCGCGCAGCGCGCCGGAGCAGACCCTGGCCGGCACCCCGATCACGCTGGCCGCCGTCGAACCGGGCGACCTGATCTTCTTCTTCGACGACGACAGCCACGTCGGGATCTACGCGGGTGGCGGCACGATGGTGCACGCGCCCAGCCCCGGCGCGCTCATCCGCGAGGAGTCGATCTACAACGCCGGGGAGTCGGCCATCCACCGGGTGATCCGCCCGGCCTGACCGAGCGGCCCCGGGGTCAGACCCTCCGCCGCCGCGCGCGCCAGCTCTCGTGGTGGTCGAGGAGGGTCTCCTCGACCGGCCGGTAGACGAGCCCCAGTTCGTCGACGCTTCGGCTGTTGTCGACGCGGAAGCGGATGCCGAGGTGCTTGCGTATGTAGTCCTGGGTGAGGCCGAAGAGCGGACCGAGGACGCGTACCGGCGCGTGCGGGAGCGCGGTGCGCGGCAGGCGCGGGTCCCAGGGGTGGCGGGTGCGGATGATCCGGGACATCTCGTGGAAGGACGTCATCGTCTCGTGGGCCACGATGTAACGGCCCCGGGCCGCCGGGTTCTCCGCCGCCGCGATGTGCGCGTCGGCCACGTCACGGACGTCCGCCGTGGTGAAGCTGAAGTCCGGGGCGCCGTAGCAGAAGTAGCCCTTGAACAGCTCGTCCAGGAGGAAGAGGCTGCCGGACTCGGAGGCGGGGGTGAGCGAGGGGCCCAGGATCAGGCCGGGGTTGATCGAGACCATGCGCCAGCGGTCCTGGGCGGCCTCGGCGTCCCAGGCGGCGCGCTCGGCGACGGTCTTGGCGTAGTGGTACGGGTTGTTCTCCACCGTGCTGGTGGTGTTGAAGTACTTCTCGGTCAGCACCTCGCCGGGCATCTCGCGCACGTCGGCGTAGTCACCGAAGATCGCGCCCACGGTGGAGGTGAGGACCAGGGTCGCCACCTCGGGGGTGCGCTGCACGCTGCCGAGGACGTTGCGGGTGCCGAGCAACGCCGGGTCCACGACGTCCCGTCGGCCGTCCTTGATCCGCTCGGGCATCAGGAACGGCGAGGCGACGTGGAAGACGGTGGCGCAGCCGCGGAAGGCCTCGTCGAAGGAGCCGTCCCGGAGCAGGTCGGCCTCGAAGAGGGCGAGTTGACCGGGGAAGGCCTCCTGGAGCTCCCACAGCGGCCGCGTCTTCGCCGCGTCACCGGCGCGGCGGACGGTCGCCCGGACCCGGTACCCGCGCTCCAGCAGCCGCCGCACCAGATGACTGCCGACGAATCCGCTGCCGCCGGTCACCGCGACGGTCGTCTCCCCGCGTGCGTCCACGCTTCCACCCCTCGCCCTCGGGCCACCGCGCCTCGGTGCGCCGCAGGAGGACAGGGTGATGCATGGGCCGGGCGTCCGCCAAGCACCGGGAGGCCGCTGCGCGGCCCCGGAAGCCGGAAGCCCTGGACCGGAAGCCATGAGTGAGAGGCCATAAGCCGGGCCCGATACACCTCATAAGATCGCCTTATGAGGTCATAGAGCGGACCCGCGTACCTACTTAGGACTGCCTTAGTTTAGGCTTCCCGTTCGAGATCGACTGTCCGCACTCGATCGACTGTCTCCGCTCGAAGGGAACCTGATCATGCCGCGCCCCCTGCGGGTAGCCATCGTCGGAGCCGGCCCCGCCGGGATCTACGCCGCCGACGCCCTGCTCAAGTCCGAGGTGGCCGCCGAGCCCGGCGTGTCCATCGACCTCTTCGAGCGGATGCCCGCCCCGTTCGGCCTGATCCGGTACGGCGTCGCCCCCGACCACCCGCGGATCAAGGGCATCATCACGGCCCTGCACCAGGTGCTGGACAAGCCGCAGATCCGCCTCTTCGGCAACGTGGACTACCCGACCGACATCAGCCTCGACGACCTGCGCTCCTTCTACGACGCGGTGATCTTCTCGACCGGCGCCACCGCCGACCGGGAGCTGCGGATACCCGGCATCGAGCTGGACGGCTCCTACGGCGCCGCCGACTTCGTCTCCTGGTACGACGGCCACCCGGACGTGCCCCGCACCTGGCCGCTGGAGGCCGAGAAGGTCGCGGTCCTCGGCGTCGGCAACGTGGCCCTGGACGTGGCCCGCATCCTCGCCAAGACCGCCGACGAACTGCTGCCGACGGAGATCCCGCCGAACGTCTACGACGGCCTCAAGGCCAACAAGGCCCTCGAAGTCCACGTCTTCGGCCGCCGCGGCCCCGCGCAGGCGAAGTTCTCCCCGATGGAGCTGCGGGAGCTGGACCACTCCCCCACCATCGAGGTCATCGTCGACCCCGAGGACATCGACTACGACGCGGGCTCGATCGAGACCCGGCGCGGCAACAAGCAGGCCGACATGGTCGCCAAGACCCTGGAGAACTGGGCGATCCGCGATGTCGGCGACCGCCCGCACAAGTTGTTCCTGCACTTCTTCGAGTCGCCGGCCGAGATCCTCGGCGAGGACGGCAAGGTCACCGGCCTGCGCACCGAGCGCACCGCGCTGGACGGCACCGGCAACGTGAAGGGCACCGGCGAGTTCAAGGACTGGGACGTCACCGCGGTCTACCGCGCGGTCGGCTACCTCTCCGACAGGCTGCCCAAGCTGCCCTGGGACATCGAGTCGGGCACCGTCCCGGACGCGGGCGGCCGGGTCATCGAGGAGAGCGGCAGCCACCTCCGGTCGACGTACGTGACCGGCTGGATCCGGCGCGGCCCGGTCGGGCTGATCGGCCACACCAAGGGGGACGCCAACGAGACGGTGTCCAACCTGCTGGACGACTACGCGAACGGCCGGCTGCACACGCCCGAGGCGCCCGCGCCGGAGGCCGTGGACGCCTTCCTCGCCGAGCGCAACGTCCGCTTCACCACCTGGGAGGGCTGGTACCGGCTGGACGCCGCCGAGAGGGCCCTGGGCGAGCCGCAGGGCCGCGAGCGCGTCAAGCTCGTCGAGCGCGAGGACATGCTGCGCGAGAGCGGCGCGTGAGGCGCTGAGGAACAGGGCCCGCCCCGAAGCGGATGGACGGGCGGGCCCCGTTCGCCGACCATTGTGCGGGGCGGCCCGGACCGAGGGCACGGGTGAACCGGCGTCGTACGACGCACTCCGCGCGCACCCCGGGTGCGGGGCGCACTCCCCGTGCGCGGGCGGCCCCCGCTCTGTGGGACACGCTCCGGGGCGGCGATACTGGAGGACGCAGCCGCCTCTCACCAGCAGATTGGGCCATGTCGAACTCCGCCGAAGACCGTGCCGTCCTTCCGCCGACCGTCTGGCCCGCCCGTGGCCGCCACACGGGCCCGGACTCCGAGAAGGTGATCCGCAGGATCCTGCGCCGCCGCAAGGAGACCGGCGCCCTCGACGACTTCGCCGAACCCCCGGTGCCCGACGCTCCCGCC
Source organism: Streptomyces sp. NPDC051987 (assembly GCF_040680735.1). Taxonomy (NCBI): domain Bacteria; kingdom Bacillati; phylum Actinomycetota; class Actinomycetes; order Kitasatosporales; family Streptomycetaceae; genus Streptomyces; species Streptomyces sp. NPDC051987. Next base: position 34,328 of record NZ_JBFAXI010000053.1, read on the forward strand.
CGGCGGGTCTTCGAGGCCCGCTGGCGCGTCGACGACGGCACCGTGACGGTGCGGGCCCGGCTGACCCTCGTCGACCCGCAGGGCCGGCAGGCGGGGCGCGAGTGGCAGCTCGTCGCCGAGGCCGAGCGGCCCTGGGACGAGGCCTGGCCCTCCCCCGCGGTGATGTTCTGGCCCGACGGCGAGGAGGCCGGTGACGGCGGCGAGGCCGCCTGGGACTACCTCCCGGCCGTGGCGGGCGTACGCCTGCGCACGGTCAACCCGCTGCCCGCCGACGACAAGGACATGCGCCGGGTGCTGCGGGACGCGGCGAAGGACGCCTGGTGCGTCAACCTCGTCGTGCACGAGGCGATGACGCCCGACGCGCTCGGCCGGCTGCCGCTGGTCCGGCAGCTGCCGCCGTCGCTCGCGCACCGCGTGGTGGAACACCGGGCCGCTCCCCAGCAGTTCCGTGCCGTCAACTGGGCGCTGCGCGACCTAGGTGCGGAGGTCCCACGCGGCGGCGCCGTGCTGCTGCCCCCGGAACCGGCGCCGGACGGCTACGACGCGCAGGAGTACGCGGTGCGCAGCGTCTTCCTGGACGGTTCGGAGCCCACCGAACTGTTCGCCGCCGTACGCCGGTTCCTCGCGCTGCCGAAGCCGGCGCCGCAGGGCGCCGAGGAGGCGCTGGCCGATCTGCGGGACAACTGGACGCTGATGACGCTGGAGGAGGAACTGGCGCGTGAGCGCAGGCGGGTGGCGCAGTACGCGGAGGCGCTGGAGGCCATGACCAGGTCCCGTGACCTGTACCGGGAGGCCGCCGAGCGGGCGGGCGAGGCGCTCGCCGCGCTCCGCGAGGCCCCTGTCCCGGCCGCACCGGCGGCCCGGCCCGCCTCCCCCTTCCAGCAGTTGACCCGTGCCTTCAAGGGGCTGCGGGCGCCGAAGGAGAGTTCGGGACCGGTGGCCATGCCGGGGGACGAAAGCGGGAAGACGGACCAGTGACAGGCCCCGGGCCGGATCGGGGCCGGACGACAGGACAGCCATGGACACCACCACGACCGTGCTCGTGATCTGCGGACTCGTCGCCGCGGCCCTGCTCGCGGGCGCCGTCGCGGTACTCGTACGGCTGGTCCGCACCCGGCGCACCCTGCGCCGGGCCGGCCTGCCGACCGGCTCGCGCTGGGTGTTCTGGGGTGCCGTGCTGTATCTGGTGCTCCCGACCGACCTGCTGCCCGACCCGATCTACCTGGACGACATCGGCGTCCTGCTGCTGGCCCTGCGCTCGATGCGCGCGGCCCTGCCGACCGAGGACCCGGAACTCTGATCCGATGCCCGGCACGCCGGCGGGGTGGCGCGGCTTGCCGAGGGGCTGCGGCCGGTGGGCCGGACTGAGCCGGCCGGCCACCGCAGGCCCGCGCCGGCCTCGGGCCGGGTCACTGAGGTGCGCTCCCGGGCCGTCGTGACGCATTCTTGCTGTGTCACCCACCCGGCGGTGCGCGGACGAGGTAGGACCCGATGACTGGGAGCGGCGAGCACGTGGGCCGGGCGCGTGAGCGCCTGACCGCGCTGCTGGTCGAGGCCTCGACCGGCGCCCTGGGCGCGGCGGGCGGCCACGTCGCCGGGGTGTACCTGCGCTCCGGCACCCCCGGACTGCTCCGGCTGGCCACGCTCGTGGGGCTCCCCGGCCCGCTGTTCCGGCCCTGGTGGCGGCTGCACGTGGACCGGCCGTTCCCGGTCGCGGACGCCTACCGGCTCGGGGTGCGGGTGGTGCTGCCCAACGCCACCGAGATGGTGCGCCGCTATCCCCAGTTCGCGGCGGGCCTGCCGTTCCAGTTCGGGTCGGTGTACACGCCCGTCCCCGGCGCGGAGCCGTCCTTCGGGGTGCTCACCGTGCTGTTTCCCGGCACCCCGGACACCGTGGACGAGCTGCCCGGCCTGGACCGGCTGCACCGGCTGGCCGAGACGCTGGGCGCCGGGCTGCGCGGACTGGTGGCCGTGGAGGGCGACGCGGCGGTCGCCTGGGAAGGCGACCCGGTGTGCGTACGGCCGCCGTCGACGCGGCCGGAGGCGGGAGCGGTGGCCCGGGTGGCCCGTTTCACCTGGGATCCGGCCACCTCGGCGGTGCGTCCGGACGACCGGCTGCACGCCCTGCTCGGCATGGCACCGCGGGACTTTCCCCGGACCGGCGCCGAGCTGGCCACGGCCGTGACGCCCGACGACGCCGATGACGGCGACGACATGCTGGCCGTGCTGCACCGGACCGCGGCCGGCAAGCCTCCGCACGCCCCGCTGCGGGTGCGCGCCACGGACGGCACCCCGCTCCTCCTGGAGCTGTGGCCGCCGCCCGGTGCCGCCGAGCCGTCCCTGGTCTCCGGGATCGTCATCGACATGGGCCCGGCCACCGTGGCCGACGGGGCGGCCGACCCGCTGCCCCAGGGCGTCTTCTGCCTGGACCGGTCCGGAGTCCTCCGTTACGCCAACCCGGCCGCTGTCCGGCTGCTGGGCCGGCCGCGCACCGAGCTGCTCGGCAGGCCGCTCTGGGAGGCGGTGCCGTGGCTGAGCGGGCCGCCCTACGACGACCACTGGCGGGGTGCGCTGCTCGCCAGCGGCCCGGTGCACTTCCAGGTCCGCCGCGGCGACACCCCCGACAGCGACTTCCTCGCCCTGTCCGTCCACCCGGGCCCGGACCAGATCGCCTGCACGATCACCCCGGCCGACCAGACCCCCCAGACCATGCACCTGCCCCCGCCCCCCGCCTCGGCGACCGAGGCCGGCACGGCGGCGGGGGGCGGCACGGCCGCAGAACGGGGCACGACCGCCGAATCCGGCACGACAGCCGGGGCCCGCACGGCGGCTGGGGCCGACATGGCGACGGGAGCCGACAGAACCGCAGAACCGGGCACCCCCACCGAACCGGGCAGGAGGGCCGCGGCCGACACGGCGGCCCGGACCCGCACGACCACCGAACCAGGCGCACCCGCCGAACCGGGCGCAACGGCCGAACCCGGCGCGGCAGCCGGGGCCCGCACGACCACCACACCGGGCGCGCCCGCCGGAGCCGGAACGGCGGCCGGGACCGGCGCGGCTGTCGGGGCCGACACGACCGCCGAACCAGGCACGCCCGCAGAAACAAGCACGACGGCCGAATCCGGCATGGCGGCCGGGGCCGTACCGGCGGCCGGGGCGGGTACGGCGGCCGGGGCGGGTGCGGCGGCCGGGGCCGGGTCGGTCGGGGGTGTCGGTGGGTCCTCTTTGGCTCCGTTGTACCGGCCCATCGCCCTGGCGATCGCGCTGACCGACGCGGTGACCGCCCGCCAGGTGTCGGCGGTCGTGACGCAGGAACTGCTCCCGGCGTTCGGCGGCGGCCGACTTGCCATCTACCTGCTCCAGGACCGGCACCTCTACCTGGCCTGGGAGAACGGCTTCCCGCCGGGCTTCCTGGCGCCGTTCGACGGGGTCGGCCTGGACGCCCCCATCCCCGGCGTGGAGACCCTCACCACCGGCCGGCCGCTGTTTTTCGAGTCGATGCGGAAGCTGGCCGAAACCTACCCGGGCCTCGCTCTGGACGCCGACGTGGGCGCCCGCGCCTTCCTGCCGCTGATCGCCTCGGGCCGCCCGGTCGGCACCTGCATCCTCGGCTTCGACGTGGAGCGCGGCTTCAGCACCGAGGAGCGCACCGTCCTCACGGCGCTCGCCGGCCTGATCGCGCACGCGATGGAGAAGGCCCGGCGCTACGACAGCGAGGCCGCTCTCGCCCGCGGTCTGCAGCAGGCGCTGCTGCCCCGCCGGCTGTCGGCGCACCCCCAGGTGGAGACCGTGGGCCGGTATCTGCCGGGCACCCAGGGCATGGACGTGGGCGGAGACTGGTACGACGTCGTCGGGGCGGGCGACGGGCTGGCCCTGGTCATCGGCGACGTCCAGGGGCACGGCGTGCAGGCGGCCGCCACCATGGGACAGCTGCGCAGCGCGGTCCGGGCGTTCGCGCTCAGCGACCGGCCGCCCGACGAGGTGCTGAGCGGCACCAACCGGCTGCTCATCGACCTCGACCCGGGCCAGTTCGCGAGCTGCTGCTACCTGCGTCTGGACCCCGCCACCGGGCGCTCCCGCATCGCCCGTGCGGGTCACCTGCCGCCCCTGCTGTGCGCCCCGGACGGCCGCACCCGCGTCCTGGAACTCCCCGGCGGCGTCGTGCTCGGGGTGGATCCGCGTGCCCGGTATCCGGTGACCGAGCTGGAGCTGGCACCGGACGCGATCCTCGCCCTGTACACGGACGGGCTGGTGGAGCGGCCGGGCGCCGACATCGACGAGGGCATCGCGGCGCTGGGCGCGGTCCTGGCCGAGGCGGGGGCGGCACCGGGGCGGCGCGGTGCCCGTACCCTCACCGGGGTGGCCGACCGGCTCACCGCCATGGCCCGGCACGCCACCGACCGCCCGGACGACGTGGCACTGCTGCTCGCCACCCGTCGGCCGGGGCCCGCGGACCGGGGGTGAGCGGGACGGAACGGGGTATCCGGCCGGTTACCCCGGGGGACGCTCTCGCCTCGCGGGGCCCGGCAGTGTAGACATGGGCTCATGGTCCGTCAGTCCGGCCGGTCCGACACTCGGCCGTCCCGTTCCGGGACTCCGCGCGCGCCGCTCGCCCGGCGGGAACCCGAGTCCGGCGGCCCTGGGCACGTCCGGTCCGGACGGCTGCGGTCCGCGCTGAGCGGGCGCAGCGTGGCCGGTCAGGTCTTCGTGCTGCACGTGGTGATCGTGCTGCTGCTGGTCGTCTCTGCCGTGGGGGTCCTGGTGCTGCAGGTGCAGCATGACAGCAGCACGGAGGCCCGCAACCGGTCCCTGGCAGTCGCCCAGACCTTCGCCGAGGCCCCCGGCACGGCGGCGGCGCTGCGGCTCCCCGACCCGACGAAGGTGCTCCAGCCGCGGGCGGAGGCGGCCCGCAGGGCGACCGGCGTGGACTTCATCGTGGTCATGAACACCGAGGGGATCCGGTACACGCACCCCAAGCCGGACCGTATCGGCAAGAAGTTCGTGGGAACCATCGGGCCGGCACTGGCCGGCGGGACCGTCACCGAGGAGGTGCACGGCACCATCGGGGAGCTGGTGCAGGCGGTGGTCCCGGTCAAGGACGCGGACGGCACGGTGGTGGGGCTGGTGTCGGCCGGCATCACCACCGCACACGTGGGCGGCACCGCCGACCAGCAGCTGCCGCTGGTGCTGGCCGCGGCCGCGGCCGCGCTGGCCCTGGCGACGGCGGGCACGGCGCTGGTCAGCCGGCGGCTGCTGCGCCAGACCCACGGCCTCGGCCCGGACGAGATGACCCGGATGTACGAGCACCACGACGCGGTGCTGCACTCGGTGCGGGAGGGCGTGCTGATCGTCGGCGGCGACGGCCGGCTGATGCTCGCCAACGACGAGGCACAGCGCCTGCTGGACCTGCCCGCGGACGCCGAGCGCCGCCTGGTCCGGGATCTGGGCCTGGACGCGGAGACGGCGACGCTGATCGCCTCCGGGCGGATGGCCACCGACGAGGTGCACCTGGTCAAGGACCGGCTGCTGGCCGTCAACCAGCGCCCCATCGAGGTGCGCGGCGGCCCGCCGGGCAGCGTCATCACCCTGCGCGACTCCACGGAGCTGCGTGCCCTCTCCGGCCGCGCCGAGGTGACCCGCGAGCGCCTGAACATGCTGTACGACGCGGGTGTGGGCATCGGCACCAGTCTGGACGTCACCCGGACCGCCGAGGAGCTGACGGAGCTGGCCGTGCCGCGGTTCGCGGACTACGCCACCGTCGACCTGTACGACGCGGTCCTCAAGGGCGACGAGCCCAAGCCCGGGGACGCGCTGCGCCGGGTGGCGTACGCGGGGGTCCGCAAGGAAGCCCCGCTGTACCCGGTCGGCGAGCGGTTCGAGTTCGTGCCGTCCTCGCCGCAGGGCCGCAGCCTGCGGACCGGCGAGTCCGTCGTGGAGCCCCGGCTGCGGGACGCGCCCGGCTGGCGGGCGCAGGACGTGGAACTGACCGGGCGGATCCTGGATTTCGGCATCCACTCGCTGATCACGGTGCCGTTGCGGGCCGGGAACGTGGTGCTGGGCCTGGCCAACTTCTGCCGTTCGGAGAAGCTCGCGCCGTTCGACGCCGAGGAGCGGGCCCTCGCGGAGGAGCTGGTGGCGCGGGCCGCCGTCTCCATCGACAACGCCCGCCGCTACACGCGCGAGCACAGCATGGCGGTGACCCTCCAGCGCAGCCTGCTGCCGCGCACCCTGCCCGCGCAGAGCGCGCTGGACATCGCCTACCGCTATCTGCCGGCCCAGTCGGGCGTGGGCGGCGACTGGTTCGACGTGCTGCCGCTGTCCGGGGCCCGGGTGGCGCTGGTGGTCGGGGACGTGGTGGGGCACGGGCTGCACGCGGCGGCGACCATGGGCCGGCTGCGCACCGCCGTGCACAACTTCGCGGCGCTCGACCTCCAGCCCGACGAGCTGCTGGGTCTGCTGGACGAGCTGGTGAGCCGTATCGACCAGGACGAGACGCCCGCGGACACCATGGCCACGATCACCGGGGCGACCTGCCTGTACGCGATCTACGACCCGGTGTCCCGGAGCTGCACGGTGGCCCGCGCGGGTCATCCGCCGCCGGCGCTGGCCCGACCGGACGGCGGCGTGGACTTCCCGGACGTGCCGGCCGGCCCGCCGCTGGGGGTGGGCGGGCTGCCCTTCGAGACGGCCGTGCTGGAGCTGCCGGAGGGCAGCAGCCTGGTCCTCTACACCGACGGGCTGGTGGAGGACCGGCAGCGGGACATCGACGAGGGCCTCGAACTGCTCGCCGGCGCCCTGGAGTCGGCGGCCGGCCGCACCCCCGACGAGACCTGCGCGGCCGTGCTGGAGCGGCTGCCGGCCCGCCCCAGCGACGACGTGGCACTGATCGTCGCCCGCACCCGGGCGCTCGGTGCGGACCGGATCGCCGAGTGGCAGGTGCCGGCCGATCCCGCCGCCGTCTCCGAGGTACGGGCCAAGGTGACCCGGCAGCTCGCCGACTGGGACCTGGAGGAGCTGTCGTTCGCCACCGAGCTGATCCTCAGCGAGCTGGTCACCAACGCCATCCGGCACGGCCGGGCGCCCATCGGGGTACGGCTGCTGCGCGACCGGACGCTGATCTGCGAGGTCTCCGACGGCAGCACCACCTCGCCGCACCTGCGGTACGCGGCGAGCACCGACGAGGGCGGCCGGGGCCTGTTCCTGGTCGCGCAGATCGCCGAGCGCTGGGGCACCCGCTACACGCCCGCCGGGAAGGTCATCTGGGCGGAACAGCCGGTGCCCTGACCGGCAGTGGCTCAGCCGAGCGCGCGGTCCAGGTTGAAGGCGGCGCTGATCAGGGAGAGATGGGTGAACGCCTGCGGGAAGTTGCCCTGTTGCTCGCCGGTGCGGCCGATCTCCTCGGCGTACAGGCCGAGATGGTTGGCGTAGGTGAGCATCTTCTCGAATGCGAGCCGGGCCTCGTCCACGCGTCCGGCGCGCACCAGGGCCTCCACGTACCAGAAGGAGCAGATGGAGAAGGTGCCCTCGTCGCCGCGGAGTCCGTCGGGGCTGGCCTGCGGGTCGTAGCGGTAGACGAGGGAGTCGGAGACCAGGTCCTCGGTGAGGGCGTCCAGGGTGGCCAGCCACTTGGGGTCGGTCGGGGCGATGAACTTGGCCAGGGGCATCATCAGGACCGAGGCGTCGAGGACGTCGCCGCCCTCGTGCTGGACGAAGGCGCCGCGCCGCTCGGACCAGCCGCGGTCCATGATCCGCCGGTAGACGGTGTCGCGGCACTGCCGCCAGCGGGGCAGGTCGGCGGGCAGGCCGCGCCGGTTGGCGAGGCGGATCGCGCGCTCGATGGCGACCCAGCACATCAGGCGCGAGTAGAGGAAGGTCTTGCGGCCGCCGCGCGTCTCCCAGACGCCCTCGTCGGGCTGGTCCCAGTGGTCGCAGACCCAGTCGACGAGGCGGGTGACGTCGTCCCACTGGGCGCTGGAGATGGGCTCGGCCCATTTGTCGTACAGGTAGATCGAGTCGATGAGGGCACCGTAGATGTCGAGCTGGAGCTGGCCCGCCGCGCCGTTGCCGACCCGGACCGGGGCGGAGCCGCAGTGGCCCTCCAGGTGGGTGAGCTCGCGTTCGGGCAGCTCGGAGCGGCCGTCGATGCCGTACATGATCTGGAGCGGACCGGAGGCGAAGCCGTCGCCGGGGCTGATGTAGGTGGTCACGAAGTTCATGAAGGCCGCCGCCTCGCTGCTGAAGCCGAGCCGCAGCAGGGCGTAGACGGCGAAGGCGGCGTCGCGGATCCAGACGTAGCGGTAGTCCCAGTTGCGTTCGCCGCCGAACTGCTCGGGCAGGCTCGTGGTGGGTGCGGCCACGATGGCGCCGGTCGGGGCGTAGGTGAGCAGCTTGAGGGTGAGCGCGGAGCGGTGCACCATCTCACGCCAGCGGCCCCGGTAGCGGGACTGGTGCAGCCAGCGGCGCCAGTAGCAGACCGTCGCCTCGAACTGTCGTTCGGCCTCGGCGCGGGCGCAGCCGCGCGGGGTGATGTCCTTGCCGGCCTGGTCGAGGGCGAAGACGGCGGACTCCCCCTCGGCGACCTTGAAGTCGGCGCAGACGTCCGGGCCGTCGCTCTCCAGCGCCACCGTGGAGGTGAGCAGCAGGGTCTGGTCCGCCGACTCGAAGCGGGCGGTGTCGCCGAGCAGGCGCAGGGTGTGCGGGTCGGCGCCGTAGTTGAAGCGGGGGGCTACCCGGACCCGGAAGGGCACGGTGCCGCGCACGCAGAGCACCCGGCGGATCAGCCGGTGCCGCTCGCACTCGGCCGACTCGCTCGTCACCGGCATGAAGTCCTGGACCTCGCCCACACCCTCGTCGGTGTAGAACCGGGTGATCAGCACGTTGGTGTCCGGGAAGTAGAACTGCTTGGTCCGGGCCGGCACGGTGGCGGCCAGGGCGAAGAACCCGCCGCGCTCCGCGTCCAGGACGGCGGCGAAGACGCTGGGGGAGTCGAAGGACGGCGTGCAGTACCAGTCGATCGTGCCGTCGCTGCCCACCAGGGCCACGCTGCGCAGGTCGCCGATCAGCCCGTGTTCGGCGATCGGCAGGTAGCGGGGGCTCCCGGGCGCATTCTGGTAGAACGGCTGCTCGGCCATCGTGACGGCCTCCCCGGTGCGACTGTAGGGTCACTTTACAGCCCAAAAGGGATGAATCGCTTCCCAGGATGCGCGGTGCCGTCGGGCGGGCAATCGTGAGAGTGTGCACCCGCTCCGCGAAGGAGGGACCATGTCGACCCCAGAACCCGAAGCGTCCCGGTCGCCCGACGACCGCGCCACCCCGGACTCCCTGCTGCACAGCGCCCCCGGCACCGGGGTGGCGCCCGAAGACCTGGTGATGGCGTCGGGCCGGGACGTCACCCCGGCCACGCTCGAATGGGCCAGGAAGAAGATCGAACGCGAGGGACCGAACTGCATCGAGCGGCTCCTGCCCTGACCGAGGCTGCGGCCGTGGGCGAGCGCGCCCGCCACCGCACCGGTCCCGGCGGGCCGAGGTGACGGCCGGGACCGGTGAGGCGCGCAACGGCCCCGGCCCGTACCGGATTTCATCCGAAGGTTGCCCGTTCACCCTTTCGAAGCGGGGGCGGCTGCTGACAGACTTCGCAGGGTGCCCGACTTCGACATGCTCGTCATCGGTTCCGGACCCGGCGGCCAGAAGGCCGCCATCGCCGCGGCCAAGCTCGGCCGCAGGGTCGCCGTCGTCGACAGCCCCGACATGGTCGGCGGTGTGTCCATCCACACCGGCACCATCCCCTCCAAGACCCTGCGCGAGGCGGTCCTCTACCTGACCGGTCTGACCCAGCGCGACCTGTACGGCCAGAGCTACCGGCTGAAGGAGGACATCACCGTCGCCGACCTGACCGCGCGCACCCAGCACGTGGTCAGCCGCGAGGTGGACGTCATCCGCAACCAGCTCTCCCGCAACCACGTCACCCTCTGCTCCGGTGTCGGCCGGTTCGTCGACCCGCACACCGTCGCCCTGCGCGAACCGAGCGGCAACGAGCGGCTGTTGAGCGCGGAGCACATCATCATCGCCACCGGCACCCGGCCGGCCCGCCCGGACAGCGTCGAGTTCGACGGCCGCACCATCATGGACTCCGACAACGTGCTCTCCCTGGAGCGGGTGCCGCGCTCCATGGTCATCGTCGGTGCCGGTGTCATCGGCATGGAGTACGCCAGCATGTTCGCCGCGCTGGGCAGCAAGGTCACCGTGGTCGAGAAGCGCGCCGGCATGCTCGACATGTGCGACGTCGAGGTCGTGGAGTCGCTCAAGTACCACCTGCGGGACCTGGCCGTCACCTTCCGGTTCGGGGAGACCGTCGCCGCCGTCGAACGGCATCCGCGGGGCACGCTGACCGTGCTGGAGAGCGGCAAGAAGATACCGGCGGACACGGTGATGTACTCGGCGGGCCGCCAGGGCCTGACCGACGGGCTGGACCTGGACAAGGCGGGCCTGTCCGCGGACCGGCGCGGCCGGATCGCGGTGGACGACCACTTCCGCACCGAGGTGCCGCACATCTACGCCGTCGGCGATGTCATCGGCTTCCCGGCGCTGGCCGCGACCTCGATGGAGCAGGGCCGGGTCGCCGCGTACCACGCCTGCGGGGAGCCGGTCGGCCAGATGGACAACCTCCAGCCCATCGGCATCTACACCATCCCCGAGATCAGTTTCGTCGGCCGGACCGAGGACCAGCTCACCGGGGAGAGCGTGCCGTTCGAGGTCGGGGTGGCCCGCTACCGGGAACTGGCCCGGGGCCAGATCATCGGCGACTCGCACGGCATGCTCAAGCTCCTGGTCTCCCCCGAGGACCGGCGGCTGCTCGGTGTGCACTGCTTCGGCAGCGGAGCGACAGAACTGATCCATATCGGTCAGTCGGTGATGGGCTGCGGCGGCACGGTCGACTATCTGGTGGACGCCGTCTTCAACTACCCGACGCTCGCGGAGTCGTACAAGGTCGCGGCCCTCGACGCCACCAACAAGCTGCGCCAGCTCGACCGGTTGGAGGACTGAGGAACCGGGCGCAACCCCGGCTGCCGGAGGGCGGGTTGTCACCCTCAAATGGCATATGTGATTACCGGTCGGTCAGCTTGAAAGGTCAAAGAGTGCCGCTATAGTCACACCCACACACGCGGTGTGACCGTTCGCCGACTCTGGGCACGCGGCCCTCACCACCCCTTTCTCCTTCCGACCGGCCCCCTGCCCGAGGCCATCCCTCACCGGGTACGGGGCGGGCCGTGCTCCCCACCCGTACCACCGCGGGTCTGCACAGCCGTGGGCCCTGCACGACCGGAAAGCAGCACAACCATGAACGACATCAGGGGCTGCGGGCTCCAGGCCGACGCCCTCGGCACGTTCGGCACCGTGGTCATGGCCCTCGCCGGCCCCGCCGGCTGCTGAGGACGAGTCCGATGGCGCGCGACCGCTTCGCCCCCGACTTCGACCCGGACTGCGGCGACGAGTCCCTCACCTCGGCCCGTCAGGACATCGTCGTCGGCCGCTGGCAGGCCTTGCGGGACCTGCTCCGGGCCACCGGCCCGGACCGGCCGGCCCGGGGGCACCGGGTCCGGCTGCTGGCGCGGGCCTGCGCGGGCAACTCGACGGCCGAGTCCTGGCTGGCCGCCGAGCCGCACGACGCCGACGCGCTGGTGCTGCGGGCGGCGACCGAGACGGCCCGTGCGTTCACCCGGGCCGTCTCGGCGGGCCGGGGCGTCCCGATCGACCGGGCCAGGATCGACGCCGCCGTGCTGGCCTGCCTGGCGGCCGCCGACGCCCACCCGCGGGACCCGACCCCATGGGTCTCCCTGATCTCGGTGGCCCGGCTGTATCCGACCGGGGTGCGCCGGCAGGAACTCGCCCGCTGGTGGGACGAGTTGCACCGGCGCGACCCCTACAACGTGGAGGGCCACCTCCAGGTGCTCCACTACTACTCCGCGCGCTGGCACGGCACGCACGGCCTGATGTACGACTTCGCCCGCGACGCGGCCGGGGTCGCGCCGCCCGGCTGTCCGCTGCCCGTCCTGGTGCAGTACGCCCGCGTCGAGGAGTTCCGGTACACCCTGGACACGGCGCAGGGACAGCAGAACGCGATCGCACTGAGCCGGCACTGGAAGCACGACGGCGCGGTCAGCGACGTACGGCACACCTGGGAGCGCTGGATCGCCCAGCGCGAGGCTGGGCCCGTCGCCCCGGGCGAGCTGCGCGACCTCAACCACCTGACCCACGCGGCCTGCCAGGCGGGCGTCACGGACATCGCCGCGGACCTGCTGCGGCTGCAGGGCCGCCGGGCGACCCGCACCCCGTGGGCGTACACCGGCGACGCCGAGAAGCAGATCCTCAAGTGGCGGGCGGACCTGAACGTACGGGGTACATCGCTGAGCAGGAACTCTCCCGAGACTGGCTGACACCGTTTCACGGGCTCGTTCGCAAGCATGCGGCTGAAGCGATGGAACCGTGGCCTGATGCCCTTCGCCGACCTGGCCAGATGCAGCACCGGCCGCCGGGGCCTCACCTGTCGGACGAGTCAGATCGTCGCGATGTCGATCACGAAGCGGTAGCGGACGTCGCTGGAGAGGACCCGCTCGTACGCCTCGTTGATCTGGTCCGCGCGGATCACCTCGATCTCGGCGCCGAAACCGTGCTCGGCGCAGAAGTCCAGCATCTCCTGGGTCTCCGCGATTCCGCCGATCATGGAACCGGCGAGGGTCTTGCGGCCGGCGATCAACGAGAAGAGGTTCAGGGCGATCGGCTCCTCGGGGGCGCCGACGTTCACCAGCGCGCCGTCCCGCTTCAGCAGCGACAGGAACGCGCCGAAGTCGAGCGGGGCCGAGACCGTGGAGAGGATCAGGTCGAAGGAGCCCTGCAGCTCCTTGAAGGTCTGCTCGTCGCTGGTCGCGTAGTAGTGATCGGCGCCCAGCTTCAGGCCGTCGTCCTTCTTGCGCAGGGACTGCGAGAGGACCGTGACCTCGGCACCGAGCGCGTGGGCGATCTTGACGCCCATGTGACCGAGGCCGCCCATGCCGAGGATCGCGACCTTCTTGCCGGGGCCGGCGTTCCAGTGCTTCAGCGGGGAGTAGGTGGTGATGCCGGCGCACAGCAGCGGTGCGGCCACGTCCAGCGAAAGGGCGTCGGGGATACGGACGACGAAGTTCTCGTCGACGACGACCTTCTGCGAGTAGCCGCCGTAGGTGAGCTCGCCGTCCTTGCCGATGGCGTTGTACGTGAAGACGTTGCCGCCGGTGCAGTACTGCTCCTCGCCGGCCTTGCAGCTCTCGCACTCCCGGCAGGAGTCGACCAGGCAGCCGACGCCCACCCGGTCGCCGACCTGGTATTTCGTGACGCCCGCGCCGACCTGGGAGACGATGCCCGCGATCTCGTGACCCGGGACCATCGGGAAGGTCGCCTCGCCCCAGCCCTCCCGCGCCTGGTGGATGTCGGAGTGGCAGATACCGGCGAACTTGATGTCGATCAGCACATCGAACTCACCGACCTCGCGGCGCTCGATGGTGGTGCGCTCCAGCGGAGCCTTCGCGGCGGGGACGGCGTAAGCGGCAACAGTGGTCATACCGAGGATCTCCTAGCAGTCGTCACGCGCCCGGCTGCCTTCTGACCGGGCATGTCGTCGAGCATGCCGGGCCGCTCGGACTTCACCCAGACCACGCTTCTGCATACGTCCGCTGTGCCTACCACTGGCGAGGTCAGGATGGCGGGCTTACGACAGTGAATACTTGAGGCATGGACGAACAGCCCCATCCCGTACCCGAGCCCGCGGGGGCGCTGGACCGGCGTGCCGAGCTCAGCGAGTTCCTGCGCACCCGGCGCGCCCGGCTGAAGCCGGAGGACGTGGGGCTGCCGGACTTCGGCCGGCACCGGCGGGTACCCGGGCTGCGCCGCGAGGAGCTGGCACAGCTGGCGGGCGTCTCGGTGGCGTACTACACGCGCCTGGAGCAGGGCAACGGGCAGAACGTGTCGGCGGAGGTGCTCGACGCCATCGCACGGGCACTCAGGCTGACGGACGCCGAGCATGCGCACCTCACCCACCTCGCGAAGCCGAAGCAGCACAAGAAGAAGCCGGCGGCGCGGTCGCAGCACGTGCGGGGGTCGCTGCGGCAGCTGCTGGACACGATGGACTCGGTGCCGGCGTACATCGGGGGCCGCTACTCGGACATCCTCGCCTGGAACCGGATGGCCGCGGCCGTCTTCGGCGACTGGGGGGAGCTGGTGCCGCAGGAGCGGAACTGGGCCCGGCTGGTGTTCCTGAATCCCGCCTACCGCGAGCTGTTCGTGGCGTGGGAGGAGAAGGCGTCCGACGTCGTCGCCCTGCTGCGCATGCAGGCGGGCTACTATCCGGACGATCCGCGGCTGTCCGCCCTGGTCGGCGAGCTCTCCGTCAAGAGTGCGGAGTTCAGGCGGCTGTGGGCCATGCACGACGTCAAGGAGAAGAGCCACGATGTCAAGCACCTGCACCACCCGCTGGTCGGCGACCTGCTGCTGAACTACGAGTCGTTCCCCGTGACCGACGGCAGCCATCAGTGCCTGAGCATCTACCACGCGGAACCCGGCTCGCCCACGGCGGAAGCGTTGCGGCTGCTGGCCAGCTGGGGCGCGGACGCCACTCGGACGGGGCAGTCGGCGACGTCGTCCTGAGCCGCGCCCGACAGTTCGTACGCCGCTCGTGCTGGTCGCCGCGGGACTGACCGCCGGCGAGATCGCCGACCGCCTGTTCGTGGGAGAGACGACCGTCAGGACCCACCTCGGCCGAGTCCTGGCCAGACTCGGTCTGCGCGACCGTGTGCACGCGGTGATCTTCGCCTACGAGAGCGGGCTCGCACGGGCCGGGACTGACGGGGGCCGGGCACCGGGGCGCCGTGCCCGCGGTGCCCGGCTCAGGCCTCGGGCTGCTCGGCGGGGGCGAGGCCGGTCGTCCACTTCTCCTCGATGCGGCCCGCCTTCCAGATCAGCAGGGCGATCGCCCAGGTGGCGAAGAAGAGGCCGACGATGACGAAGCCGACGGTGTTCAGGTCGAGGCCGGAGATCCAGTCCCAGAAGAAGCCGTGCAGGTCCATCTTGTCGGCGAGCAGGCCGAGGAGTTCCACGGTGCCGATGATCAGGGCGACGGCCACGGACAGGCCGGTGATGGTGAGGTTGTAGTAGACCTTGCGGACCGGCTTGGAGAACGCCCACTCGTAGGCGAAGTTCATGAACGAGCCGTCGATGGTGTCGAGCAGCGACATCCCGGCCGCGAAGAGCACGGGCAGGGTGAGGATGGCGTACCAGGGCAGCCCCGACGCGGCGCCGGAGCCGGCCAGGACCAGCAGGGCGATCTCGGTGGCGGTGTCGAAGCCGAGCCCGAACAGCAGGCCGAGCGGGTACATCTGCCAGGGCTTGCGGATGGCGCCGGTGACCCGGCCGAGGAAGCGGTTCATGAAGCCGCGGTTGTTGAGCTGGGTCTCCAGCGCGGCCTCGTCGTAGACGCCGGAGCGCATCTGCCGGAAGACCTTCCAGATGCCGGCCAGGATGACCAGGTTGATGCCGGCGATGAGGAACAGGAAGGTGCCGGAGACCGTGGTACCGATCAGGCCGGTGACCTCGTGGAGGTGCGAGCCGTCGTCCTCGACCGGGCCGACCAGGGCCTTCAGGCCGAACGAGAGCAGCAGGGAGAGGCCGAAGACGATGCTGGAGTGGCCGAGGGAGAACCAGAAGCCGACCGACAGGGGCCGCTGCCCCTCGCCCATCAGTTTGCGGGTGGTGTTGTCGATGGCCGCGATGTGGTCGGCGTCGAAGGCATGCCGCATGCCCAGCGTGTAAGCGGTCACGCCGATGCCTATGCCGAAGGACTCGGTGCCCACGCTGAAGTGCCGCGGGGCGATGATCCCGACCAGGGTGCCCCAGCCGATGACGTGCAGGGCGAGCACGAAACCGGCCATGCCGCCGACCCTGGTCCACTCCTGGCGGGTCATGGAACCCCGGACACGGCGCCAGGCCGAGCGCTTGGTCTCGGCCTGGGCGGGGAGGGACGGAGCGGAACCAGGGGCGGCCGTCATCGGGAGGTGACATCCTTCGGTCGAGCGATGGGCAGCTGCCATCGGCAGCCTGGTGCCATCCTCCCGCACTTGCACATCATTCGCAGCAACGGCCGCGACAGGCCTTCACCAAGAGAACGCCATGAAAAGGTAAAGTCCGGTCGTCGGTCAGGCCGACAGCAGTCCGCTGCCCAGCCAGTCCCTTGCGTCGCGCACGCCGGGCAGCGCGAAGAAGTAGCCGCCGCCGGTCGGGGAGATGTAGTCGACGAGCGGCTCGTCGATGAGCCGGGTCTGGGTGGCCTCGAACTGGCGCTTGACGTCCTGGTTGTAGCAGCAGAAGACGAGGCCCATGTCGAGGTTGCCGACGTTGTCGATCCCCCGGTCGTAGTTGTAGCCGCGGCGCAGGATGCGGGTGCCGTCCGTGTCGGCGGTGCGCGGGTTGGCCAGCCGGATGTGGGCGTCCAGCGGGATGGCGTTGCCCTTCGGGTCCTTGGCGTAGTTCGGGATGTCGGTCTCCTTGGCGCCGTCCAGCGGGGCGCCGGTGTCCTTGCGGCGGCCGAACATCAGCTCCTGCTCGCTGAGCGAGACGCGGTCCCAGAACTCCACGAGCATCCGGATGATCCGTATGACCTGGTAGCTGCCGCCCGTGGCCCAGGCCGGCTCGCCCTGGCCCGCGCCCACCCAGATCAGCCGGTCGGTCTCCCGGGCGGAGGTGACGTCCGGGTTGGCGATGCCGTCCTTGAAGCCGAGCAGGTTGCGCTGGGCGCCGGTCGGCCGGGGGGCGTTCTGGAAGCCGTCGATCCGCCACCTGATCTGCATGCCGCCGCGGGTGTGCCGGGCGATGTCCCGCAGGGCGTGCAGCACGGTGTCCGTGCTGTTGGCGCAGATCTGCAGCGAGAGGTCGCCGTGGCACTCGGCGGGCTTGAGGTTGTCGTTGGGGAAGGTCCGCATCGGCGTCAGCCGGGCCGGCTTCGCCTTCGCCAGGCCGTACCGGTCGTCGAACAGGGAGGCGCCGACGCCGACGGTGACGGTCAGCGCGTCGGAGGGGACCTCGGGGCCGAGGATGCCGTTGTCGGCGGGCGGCGCGCCGACGCCGAGGTCGTCGGGGGTGCCGCCGGAGGCGAGGAAGCGGGCCCGTGCGGTGATCGTCTTCAGCAGGTCGGCGAGCTCCTGCCGGCTGTCGGCGATGACGTCGAGGGAGACGAAGGTGGCGGCGGCCGGGGCCGGGGTGAGGATGCCGGCCTGGTGGGCGCCGTGGAAGGGGACCTTGGCGGTGCTGCTCGGCCCGGCGGCCTCGGCCTCGGCGGTGCCCCCGGCCTGGCTCAGCGCGAAGCCGCCGCCGGCCAGCACCGCGCCCGCGGCCCCGGCGCCCAGCGCGGTCCGCACGAAGGAACGGCGGCCCGTGCCCATCGGGCAGGACGGGGTGTCGGCAGCGGACATCGGAGGGTTCCCTTCGTCGTACGGGTGCGGGTGCTCTGCGCGGTTCATCAGGCGGACTTCCGGATCTCCAGGAGGTCCGGCACCGGGGCGAGGTCCTCGAGGAGCTGCCCGGTGGCCCCGGCGATCCGCTCCCGGGTGCCGGTGTCGAGCTGCTCGACCGGGGTCCAGCTCGCGCCCTGGTGCGCGGCGTCCAGGAGCTTCTGCAGACGGGCGATGTCCGCGTCGACGAACGACAGCAGCTTCGGCGCCCGGGTGGTCAGCAGTGGCTGCAGGACGGTGAGCAGCTCGCGGGTGCCCGCGAGGTTGGCGTTCGCGGTGGCGAGGTTGGTGCCGCTGCCCTCGTCGGTGTCGGCGGTCAGCTCGAACTGCAGGGTGTTCTCCAGGATCTCGTGGGCGCGCAGCGGCAGGTCGCCCGGGTCGAAGTCCTGGGTGGGGAACGCCTGCTGGAGCCCGGCGGCCGCGTCCGCGAGCGCCTGCGCCGGAGCCCTCAGCTGCTCGGCGGACTGACCGTGCCACAGCCCGTACTCGATCCGGTGGAACCCGGCGAAGTCCTGGTCGGCGACCCCGCCGGCGAGGCCGTCGGCACGGCCGTTGATCTTCTTGTCGAAGTCCTCGAAGGTCCCGTACGCGGCGCCGAGGGAGGAGTAGGTGAGGTGGGCGGTCAGCCAGTCGGCGCGGGCCTGGTCGAGATGGCCGCCCGCGATGTCGGCGTCGAGCGTGCGGGTCTGGGTGACGAGGGTGGCCAGGCCCTGTTCGACGTACTCCTTGTAGGCCTTCAGGGGTGCCGCGAGGTCGTTCTCGGAGACCGGGACGACCGCCTGGGCACGGCTTCCGCCGCCGCTGACGGTGACCGACGCGGAGGTGACGGCCTTGCCGCCGGAGGGGACGCAGCGCCAGGCGTAGGTGCCGCCGGCCACGGTGGCGACCAGGTCGCGGGTGGTGCCGGGGGCGAGGCCCTCGATCTCGCCGTAGACCGCGTTGGTGGCCGGGTCGATCAGGTACACCTCGGAGGTCTTGCCGCCGGTGTTCCGCATCCGGAACGTCTGCCGGCCCGGCTTCGGCGCGGTGAAGCCCTTGCCGCACTCGGTCTCGGAGACGGCGACGGTCTGCCCGCCGCTCGGCTTGGGCCGGGCGAAGGCGACGACGAGCCCGGCGACGACCACGGGGACGGCGACCACGGCGACGGGGGCCACCCAGGCGGGGCGCCGTCCGCGCCCGCCTGCGATCCCCGGCCGACCGGCCCCGGGCTCCGACTGCGCCGGCCCCTCGGACTTCCCGGCCGCGCGCACCTCCGCGCCGGACCGCGGTTCGTCCCCGACGGCTCCGCGCCCCGGCTCGGCCGCCCCGTCGGCTTCGTGCCCCGGCTCGGCCCCGTCCGCTGCCAGGCCGGCCTGCGGGGTCGGCCTGTCGGTCGCGGGCACCGGGGGTTCGGTGGGGTGTCGGGGTGCGGGCGCGTCGGTGACCGGCCCCGGCTCGCGCTTCCCGGCGGCCGGTCGCGGGGCGGCGGCGCGCACTCCGCGTACGAACAGGGTCATCACCACGGCGAGGTAGCCGGCGTACCCGATCACCTGGAGCCAGGTCATCGCCGGGGTGATGTTGAGGACACCCTGGAGGAGGGTGCCGTACCAGGAGCCCGCGTCGATGTGGGCGCCGAGGTCGAAGGCGTACGCCCCGTCGCCCGGAAGGACACCGCCCTCCTGGAGGTCGCGCAGTCCGTAGCCGAGGACGCCGGCGGCGATCACGATCAGGACCGCGCCGGTACGGGTGAAGAACTTCGTGAGGTTGATCTTCAGCACACGGCGGTACAGGCCCCAGCAGAGCCCCGCCGCGAGGACCAGCCCGATCCCGGCGCCGGTCAGGGGACCCGCCGACTCGCCGGCCGCGCGGGCGGTGGTCCACAGGAAGAGCGCGGTCTCCAGGCCCTCACGGCCGACCGCGAGGAACGAGGTGAGGATCAGCACGCCCGAGCCCATGGCCAGAGCGCCGGTGACCTTCTCCTTGATCTCGCCGGCCAGGCCGCGGGCCGAGCGGCGCATCCAGAAGACCATAGCGGTGACGAAGGCGACCGCGATCACGCTGAGCGTGCCGCCGAAGGCCTCCTGGGCGGTCTCCGAGAGCGACGCGGCGGTGAAGGTGAGGACCGCCCCGAAACTCATCGCGAGCGCGATCGCGGCCAGGACACCCGTCCACACCTGGGCCAGCCGATTCTGCGCCCCGGCCCGCACCAGCGTGGCGACGAGGATCGAGACGATCAGCCCGGCTTCGAGGCCCTCCCGCAGCCCGATCAGGAAACTAGGAAACGCGTCGTCCCACATCCGCCCCAGCCCTCCCCGGCAGGCCCGTCCCCGCCCTTTGGCTCGAACTTAGTGAAGGCATGCCTTACTCCGCCGACCATGATGACTACACCCATGTAGTCAGCTGGTCATGAGCGGGTAATGGTGCGGTAAAAGCCGCTACCGGAGCCGGACACGCCGACCCGGCGGCACAGGCCGGACGACAGTCGTCTACATTCGGGTAGACCGTCTACATCGCCGTAGTCATCGCACCGGGAGGCCGTCGTCGGCGTCATGGACCGCAAGAGGACCGCGGAGTTCGCGGGAAGCGTCGCGTTCGGGGCGTGGGCGGCGTTCGTCGTGCTGGCCCTGGTGGTGACCGGCCGGCACGGCGCCCCGCTCGCCCCGGACCGCGCGCTGCTGACCTGGTCCCTCGGGCACCGTCCGGCGGTGGCGGTGGCCGTGGCCCGGGGGATCACCACGACCGGCACCGGAATCGTGCCGTACGCCCTGGTCCTGGCGGCCGGCCTGGCCGTGGGCCGCACCCGGCGGCAGCGGCTGGTCGCCGCGCTGCTCGGCGCCGGCTGCCTGGCCCTCGGCCAGACCGCCCGCCGCGTCGTGATGGAGCTGGTCACCCGGCCCCGGCCGCCGCGAGCCGACTGGCAGGCGTCGGCCTCCGGCTGGTCGTTCCCCTCCGGCCACACCACCACAGCCGCACTCGCCGCCGGACTGGTGATCCTCGCGATCGGAACGCGGGCCCCGCGCGGCCGAGCCGCGTGGTGCACGGCCGTCGCCTGCTGGGGGCTCGCCGTGGGCGCCACCCGGGTCTTCCTCGGTGTGCACTGGTGCACCGACGTGATCGGCGGCTGGCTGTTCGCGGCCGGGTGGCTCGGGCTCTGCGTGTGCGTGGCGGCCCGATGGCTGCCGGACGCGGGGACGCGGGACGGCGCCCCGGAGAGACCGGTGGCCGCGCCCTGAGCCCCGCCCGGTCACAGCACCCGGCGCCGGATCAGCACCCCGAGCACCAGCAGGCCCGGCAGCAGCGGCAGCCAGACGGTGAGCAGGCGGTAGCCGAGCACGGCGGAGGCGGCAGCGGACGCCGGGGTTCCGGAAGCGGTGAGGGCGAACGCGAGGGCCGCGTCCAGCGAGCCGAGGCCGCCCGGCGTGGGCAGCAGCGCGGCGGCGCCGCTCGCGGCGAGGTAGAGCAGCGCCACCCGAGCCGGGGAGAGCGCCAGCTCGACCGCCTGGGTCACCGCGAAGAGCACCAGCGCGTGCAGTCCGGCGAAGGCCAGCGAGCCGCCCCACAGCGCGGCCGCGCGGCCCGGACGGGCGTGCAGCGCCCGGACGTCGGCCGCCACGGCGGCCACCGCGCCCCGGCAGCGGGGCCACACCCGGACCCGGAGCAGCACGCCGGCCAGGACGGCCGTGCCGAGACCGGCCAGGAGCGCGGCCGCGGACACGTGCGGGATGCGCAGCAGCCCCGGGCAGGCGGGGGCGAGCACCGCGATGAGGACCAGCCGGACCACGGCACCGGCGACCGCCTTGACCGCGAGGGCCGACGCGCCGCGGCCCGCCGGCAGGCCGCAGCGCATGAGGAACCGCAGGTTGACCGCGCCCGCCCCGAGCCCGGCGGGCAGCACGTGGCCCGCGGCCGAGGCGGCGAACTGCGCGGCGACCAGCCGCCCGCCGGGCAGCCGGCGGGTGACCGCGCCCTGCTGGGCGAGCGCCGAGCAGACCCAGGTGCCGACCACGGCCGTCGCCGCCACCAGCAGCCAGCCCTGGTCGGCCGCGGCGAGCCGGAGCGCCCCGTGCGCCACGGTCGGCCAGCGCCGCCGGGCCAGCCAGGCCGCGCCGAGCAGCAGCGCGAGGCAGGCACCGCTCTGCCAGCAGCGTCCCCGACGGCCCCGCACGGGCGTGGTGTTCACGTTCGGGACCATCGAGGCACCCACCCCGTCTCCCCTGCGGCGTGCAGGACCCTCCACGGACTTAGGGGACAAACACTGACAAAATAACCGGACTTATCGGCGGAGGCAGCGCGGGGACGGCCATACGAACGGCGGCACTACGCGCTGTAAGGTTGCCCCATGGCTGGCACAGGGTCCCGCGGCAGGACGGAGCGGCGCAGCGCCGGAGAGCTGGAGAGCGAGGTCCTGGCAGCCTTGTGGGCGACCGACCGCCCGTTGACCCCGGCCGAGATCCAGACCGGGATCGGCGGCGGACTGGCCTACAACACGGTGCACACGATCCTGAAGCGGCTGTACGACAAGGGCCTGGTCCTCCGGGACGCGGACGGGCGGCGGGGCGCGTACCGGCCGGCGAAGAACGCGGCCGAGCTGACCGCCGAGGCCATGCACGAGGCCCTGGACCGGGGCCCGGATCCGATCGCCGCGCTCCAGCAGTTCGTGTCCGGGCTGAGCCCGGAGGAGGAGCGGGCGCTGCGGAACCTGTTCGCCGGGGGCGGCGCATGAGGTTCGACGTGTACACCCCGCTGCTGGTCTCCCTGCTGCTGCCCCTGGTCAGCCCCGTGATCGGCCGCCGGGTGGCGCCCGCGGCGGCGGCGCGCGTGCTGGCGTCGGCGGCCGTGCTGACCGCCGCCGCGGGCGCCTGGTCGCTGGTCCTGCTGGCGACGGCCCTGCTGGGTGACGCACCGCCGGTGGTCCGGGAGGCCCACGAGGACGGCCGTGCGCTGGCCGACCCGGTGCCCGAGGTGATCGGCGTCGCCGCGTGCGTCGCGCTGGCCCTGGTGGTCCGGCGGGTGCAGCGGGCGGTGCGGACCGAGCGGCGCACCCGGCGGGCGCTGCGACGGCTGTGCGAGGGGCATCCGCGGGACACGGAGCTGGTGGTGGCCGCCTCGCCGGTGCCGCGGGCGTTCGCGATACCGGGGAGGCCGGGCCGGATCCTGGTCACCTCGGCGATGCTGGGCGCGCTGACACCGGCGGAGCGGCGGGTGCTGCTCGCGCACGAACGCGCGCACCTGAGACACCGGCACGGTGGCCTGGTGACGGCGGTGACGCTCGCCGCGGCCGCGAACCCGCTGCTCGGCCCGGTCCGTTCGGCCGTGACCTTCCTGGTGGAACGGTGGGCGGACGAACAGGCGGCGACCGAGGTCGGAGACCGCGGCACCACCGCGCGGGCGCTGGCCCGCGCGGCGCTCAGCGCGGGGTCGGGCTGCGCCCTGAACTTCGCCGACCGCGCGGTGACCCGCCGGATCGCGGCGCTGCAGACGACTCCACCGCCCTCCCTGTGGCCGGCCGCCGCAGCCGTCCTCGCGCTCGGCGTCGGCGCCGCCCTCTTCGCCGCCGACGCGACGAGCGACCTCCTGACCCTGCTCTCCGACGCGCTGCCCTGAAGCGCCCCTCCAGGGGCACCGGGACCTGCACGATCGGCCACGACGACGGCGTGGGCGCGAAGAACGATCCCCGGGCCTGCTGCCCGGAGCGCTGACCTGAGGCGCCCCGAAAGGGGCGCGGGGAACTGCGCGGTCGGCCACGCGCGACGGG
>NZ_JBFAXI010000054.1:0-21556 GCF_040680735.1 Streptomyces sp. NPDC051987
GCCCGCCCCCCCGGCGGGGCGGGCGGGGCCGCCGGCCCCCCGGGGGGCCGCCCCCTCTTCCCGCCCCCGGGTTTCGGGCCCCCGCCGCACCCGGGGGCGCCGGTCAGTCGACCCCCTGTATCCGCCCCACCAGCCACGCCCCCGCCAGCCCGATCACCGCCGCCACCAGGTACAGGACCCGGTAGCCGCCGAGGTAGGTGACGATCGGCGCGGCGAGGGCGGGGGCCGCGACCTGGGGGAGGGAGTTGGCGACGTTGATGACGCCGAGGTCCTTGCCGCGGTCCAGGGCCTTCGGCAGGACGTCGGTCATCAGCGCGAAGTCCACGGAGGTGAAGACCCCGAAGCCGATGCCCAGCACCGCCGCGGCCACGATCGCGCCCGGCCAGGTCTGCCACACCGCGAGCAGCGCCGTCGCCGCCGCCATCAGCATCCCCGACCAGATCACGAACGGCTTGCGGCGGCCCGTCCGGTCCGACCAGACCCCGCCGACCACGACGGTCGCCATCAGCGTCACCCCGTTGACGGCGGTCAGGACCAGCACCCCCTGGTCGGGGTCGGCGTGGTGCAGGCGGTCGCGGAGGTAGTAGAGCAGGTACAGCAGCACCAGCGCGTTGCTGAGGTTGATCAGAAAGCGGGTCAGCCACGCCCAGCCCAGGTCGGGATACCGGCGCGGGCTGAGCCAGAAGCCCGCCAGGAAGCCCCGCCAGGACCACTCCGGCCGGTCCTGGGGCGCAAGCCGCAGATCCGGGTAGCGCAGCACGTACGGCAGGACGCCCAGCGCCGTGAACACCGCGCACGCCACATAGCCCGCCCCGACACCCCCCGCGGCCGTCGCCAGACCGGTGCCGCCGACCACGCCGAGGATCTGCGCGACCCCCAGCCAGCCGCCCACCGAGCCCCGCTGGAGCCTCGGCACCCGGTCCGGCACCGCCGCCGTGACCGCCGCGAACGCCGCGTTCAGGGTCAGCTGGACCAGGCACCAGCCCAGCATCATCGTCCCCATGCCGCCGGCGTCCGCGAGCAGCAGCAGGGACAGCGCCCCGCCCGCCGTCCCGGCGACGATCCACGGCGTACGGCGGCCCCAGCGGGACGTCGTACGGTCCGACAACGCGCCGAAGACCGGGTTCGCCGCGAGTGACGCCACCGCGCCGACGCCGGTCACCCACGCCAGCATCGTCTCCTTCGACATCCCGGAACCGGGCGCGAAGTCCTTGGCCTGGGAGGCGAGCAGGATCTGCAGCGGGCCGTACCAGCCCACCCAGATCGCCCCGTTGGCCAGCGACAGCGCCGACGTCCAGCCCCGGCCGACCCGCTCGACCGGCTCCGCCAGCGCGGCGGCGGGCTCCCGGAGCGTCGTCATCTCTGCGCCCGCAGCAGGTCCCGGTACCAGCCGTAGGAGGACTTCGGCGTCCGCTCCAGGGTCGCGTAGTCGACGTGGACCAGGCCGAAGCGGCGCGCGTACCCCTCCGCCCACTCGAAGTTGTCGAGGAGCGACCAGACGAAGTAGCCCCGCACGTCCACGCCGGCCTCGACCGCCCTGTGCAGCGCCCGGACATGACCGTCCAGGTAGGCGATGCGGTCCTGGTCGTCGACTCCCTCGTACGAGCAGCCGTTCTCGGTGATGACGACGGGCGGGAGGCGGTCGCCGTAGCGGTCGCGGAAGGCGGTGAGGACCTCGGTGAGGCCCTCGGGGACGACGGGCCAGCCGAAGTCGGTCACCGGAACGCCCTCGATCTCCCGTACCGAGAAGGGGAGTTCGGCGGGCATGGTGACCCCGCCGAACTCGGTCTCGGTGCCCTGCGGAGCGCCGACCAGGGTCGGGGAGTAGTAGTTCACGCCGTAGAAGTCGACCGGTTCGGCGATCACCTTCAGGTCGGACTCCACGTCCCCGGGCATCAGGTCGCCCATGCCGTCCGGGTAGGCGCCCAGGATGACGGGCTCGGCGAAGAGCCGGTTGAGGAGGATGTCGTAGAAGCCGGCCGCCTCCAGGTCGGCGCTCTCCTGGGAGGCCGGCCAGACCGGGCCGTGGGAGTTGGCGATGCCGACGTCGGTGGCGCCGGCCGCGCGCAGCGCCCGTACCGCGAGGCCGTGGGCGAGGAGCTGGTGGTGGGCCACCGGGAGCGCGTCGAAGAGCAGCTGCCGGCCGGGGGCGTGGGTGCCGAGGGCGTGGCCGAGCAGGGTGTGCTCGGCGGGCTCGTTGAGCGTGATCCACTTGGTGACGCGGTCGCCCAGCCGGTCGGCGACCACGCTGACGTGGTCCGCGAACCGGGCGGCGGTGTCCCGCTCCAGCCAGCCGCCCTCCTCCTGGAGGGCCACCGGCAGGTCCCAGTGGAAGAGGGTCGGGACCGGGCGGACGCCCGCCGCGCACAGCTCGTCCACCAGCCGGTCGTAGAAGTCCAGGCCGCCCGCCGCGCGGACCCGCGGCCAGGAGACGGAGAAGCGGTACGCGTCCACGCCGAGGCCGGCCAGGAGCGCCACGTCCTCGCGGTGGCGGTGGTAGTGGTCGCAGGCCACCGCCGCCGTCGAGCCGTCCTTGATCCGGCCCGGCTCCGCCTCGAACACGTCCCAGACGGACGGCTCCCGCAGGCCGGCCGCGCCCTCGATCTGATGGGCGGAGGTCGAGACTCCCCAGAGGAAGCCGTCGGGGAACCGGGGGAAGGGGTGCAGCGGATGGACCGCGTCTGTCGCCATGGCCGGGATCATCCTTACCCCCGGTAACATAAGTCAACGCCCGAGCGTGAACTACCCGTTACGGGCCCCGGTCACGCTCCCTCCTTCAACACCCGCGAGATCAGCTCGCGTTCGTCCTCGGACAGCCGCGGGTCGGCCGCGTACACCGTCCGTCCGTCCACCGTGATCTCGTAGCTGAACCCGTCCGGCACCCCGGGTACCGGCGTGCCCCGGCCGGCCGCGAGCGCGCGCTCGGCCAGGGCCTGCCACTCAGGGGCGTCGGGCCGGTCCGAGGTGTCCACCTCGGCCCGGCGCTCGATGCCCGCGAACCCGCCCGTGCGCCTCACCTGAATACGCATGGGTCCCTGTGTAGTACGGAAGCGGCCCGCGTGCACCCCCGCCCCCGTACGGTCAGCCGGCCTGCACCCCCACCTGGGCCCAGGCCTTGACGGTCGCCTCGCTCTCCTCGCCCGCCGCGTAGCGGGCCTTGGCCGCGGCGACCGTGAGCCTGGCGAAGTCCGCGAACGTGGCGTCCGACCGGAGCTCGCCGCCGGTGAGGACGTCGTACCAGATCTGCCCGGCCCGCTCCCAGGCGTTGCCGCCGAGGGCGGTGGCGAGCAGGTAGAAGGCGTGGTTGGGGATACCGGAGTTGATGTGCACACCGCCGTTGTCCCGGCTGGTCCGCACGTAGTGCTGCATGGTGGCCGGCTGCGGGTCCTTGCCGAGGCGCGGGTCGTCGTACGCCGTGCCCGGGGCCTTCATCGAGCGCAGCGCCACGCCGTGCACGCCGGGGGCGAGCAGGCCCTCGCCGATCAGCCAGTCCGCCTGGTCGGCGCTCTGGCCGAGGGAGTACTGCTTGATGAGCGAGCCGAAGACGTCGGAGACCGACTCGTTGAGCGCGCCGGACTGGCCGTAGTACTCCAGGTTCGCGGTGTACTGGGTGACGCCGTGCGTGAGTTCGTGGCCGATCACGTCCACGGAACTGGTGAAGTCGGTGAAGATCTGGCCGTCGCCGTCGCCGAACACCATCTGCTCGCCGTTCCAGAAGGCGTTGTCGTAGTCGACGTCGTAGTGGACGCTCGCGTCGAGCGGCAGCCCGCTGCCGTCGACGGAGTCGCGCCCGTACGCCTTCAGATACAGGTCGAAGGTGGCGCCGAGGCCGGCGTAGGCACGGTTGACGGTGGCGTCCTGGCCGGGCTCAGAGCCTTCCTGGCGGACCTCGGTGCCGGGGAGGTCGGTGCGGTGCCCGGCGTCGTAGATCGTGCGGTGCGGCTGCGCCGCCGCGGGCGCCGGGGTGGGCGCGGCGGCGACGGCGGTGCGGACCGCGGTGATCCGGCGGCGGGTGCGCTGGGCCGAGTCGTGCTGGAGGGTGCGCAGCGCGGAGTCGGCGAGTGCCTGGTCCTCGTGGGTGGCGAGGTGGTCGAGGATGTGCGGCGGCACGATGGTGCAGAAGACGGGCCTGTAGCCCCCGTTGGTCGTCATGCCCGGCACGATGGCACTGCGTGAGCAGCATGTCACTAGGTGCCACCATGATTGGTGAAATATGGGGATGGTTTCTTCTCGGTTGGTTGCTCTGTGTTATGTGGTGCGGGCTGTGGGTGGCTTGTCGCGCCCATGCGGCGCAGCCGCACCTGTCGCGGCCGCGCACCCGTGTGCGGCGCGTCGCAGTCCCGCATGCTGATACGGAACCGCTTGG
This sequence comes from Streptomyces sp. NPDC051987, assembly GCF_040680735.1. Lineage (NCBI taxonomy): Bacteria > Bacillati > Actinomycetota > Actinomycetes > Kitasatosporales > Streptomycetaceae > Streptomyces > Streptomyces sp. NPDC051987. Next base: position 4,367 of record NZ_JBFAXI010000054.1, read on the forward strand.
TTTATTCGGCTCGGTTACAGTGGATCGCATCATGCGTTTCGGGCTGCTTCTTCTTAGCTGCCGCGGCGAGGGCCTGTAGTCCAGGTCGACTCCCTCCCCGCGGAGCTTCGCGTTGCGTCGTCGGCCGTCCTGAAGGACACCCACTAGGAGCCCCGTCATCATGGCGAACCGCCAGCAGCCCAGCACCATGCCGATCCACAAGTACGGCCGCTACGAGCAGGTGGACATCCCGGACCGCACCTGGCCGGACCAGCGGATCACCGTCGCTCCCCGCTGGCTCTCCACCGACCTGCGGGACGGCAACCAGGCCCTGATCGACCCGATGTCGCCCGAGCGCAAGCGCCGGATGTTCGACCAGCTGGTCAAGATGGGCTACAAGGAGATCGAGGTCGGCTTCCCCGCCTCCGGCCAGACCGACTTCGACTTCGTGCGCTCGATCATCGAGGAAGAGGGCGCGATCCCGGACGACGTGACCATCTCCGTACTGACCCAGGCCCGCGAGGACCTGATCGAGCGGACGGTCGAGTCGCTGAAGGGCGCCAGGCGGGCCACCGTCCACCTGTACAACGCGACCGCCCCCGTCTTCCGCCGCGTGGTGTTCCGCGGCTCCAAGGACGACATCAAGCAGATCGCCGTCGACGGCACGCGGCTGGTGATGGAGTACGCGGAGAAGCTGCTGGGCCCCGAGACCGAGTTCGGCTACCAGTACTCGCCGGAGATCTTCACCGACACCGAGCTGGACTTCGCGCTGGAGGTCTGCGAGGCGGTCATGGACGTCTACCAGCCGGGGCCGGGCCGCGAGATCATCCTCAACCTGCCGGCCACGGTGGAGCGGTCGACGCCGTCCACGCACGCCGACCGCTTCGAGTGGATGCACCGCAACCTCTCCCGCCGCGAGCACGTCTGCATCTCCGTCCACCCGCACAACGACCGCGGCACGGCCGTCGCCGCTGCCGAGCTGGCGCTGATGGCCGGCGCCGACCGCGTCGAGGGCTGCCTGTTCGGGCAGGGCGAGCGGACCGGCAACGTCGACCTGGTCACCCTGGGCATGAACCTGTTCTCGCAGGGCGTCGACCCGCAGATCGACTTCTCCGACATCGACGAGATCCGTCGCGTGTGGGAGTACTGCAACCAGATGGAGGTCCACCCGCGCCACCCGTACGTGGGCGACCTGGTCTACACGTCCTTCTCCGGCTCCCACCAGGACGCCATCAAGAAGGGCTTCGACGCCATGGAGGCCGACGCGGCCGCGAAGGGCGTCACCGTCGACGACATCGAGTGGGCGGTGCCCTACCTGCCGATCGACCCGAAGGACGTCGGCCGCTCCTACGAGGCGGTCATCCGGGTCAACTCGCAGTCCGGCAAGGGCGGTATCGCGTACGTCCTGAAGAACGACCACAAGCTGGACCTGCCGCGCCGGATGCAGATCGAGTTCTCGAAGATCATCCAGGCCAAGACGGACGCCGAGGGCGGCGAGGTCACCGGCGCCGACATCTGGGCGGTCTTCCAGGACGAGTACCTGCCGAACCCGGACAACCCCTGGGGCCGCATCCAGGTCCGCACCGGCCAGTCGACCACCGACACCGACGGTGTGGACACCCTCACCGTCGAGGCGGTCGTCGACGGCGAGAACACCGTCCTGACCGGTTCCGGCAACGGCCCGATCTCCGCGTTCTTCGACGCGCTGCAGAGCCTGGGCATCGACGTGCGGCTCCTGGACTACCAGGAGCACACGATGAGCGAGGGCGCCTCCGCGCAGGCCGCCTCCTACATCGAATGCGCGATCGACGGCAAGGTTCTGTGGGGTATCGGCATCGACGCGAACACGACGCGTGCGTCGCTGAAGGCGGTCGTCTCCGCCGTCAACCGCGCGGCCCGCTAACCACTCTGACCGGCGGTTTCGGGGCCCTGATCAGCTCTCGTGGCGATCAGGGCCCCGTCGTTTCCCGGCCATCTCGCCGCACAGGTCACGGACTGGTCTCGTACGGGGTACTGACTCCGGCTCCTCCATGTGGCTAACATCACGCCAGCGGTGGCGATGTTGCCACGGCGTTACGGAGGTGCGACGTGCTGCCAGTACGGGGACGAGACTGCCGAACCGCCAGGCCTGCCCGCATCCTGGGCACCCGCACCGCGTGGACACCCGTGGGCGACGGCGAGTTCTTCTGCCCCGGCTGCGGCGGCGACCGCAACTACCAACGGCTCACCGGCCGTCGCCGCTTCACCCTGCTCGGCGTGCCGGTGCTGCCGCGCGGCACCACCGGGCCGGTCGTGGAGTGCGCCGCCTGCCGTCACCACTACGGCACCGACGTCCTCGACCACCCCACCACCTCCCGCTTCTCGGCGATGCTCCGCGACGCCGTGCACACCGTCGCCCTCGCGGTCCTCGCCGCGGGCGGCACCTGCTCCCGCGCCTCCCTGGAGGCGGCGGCGGGCGCGGTCCGCGCGGCCGGCTTCGAGGAGGTCACGGAGGAGCAGCTGAGCGCGCTCGTCGAGGCCGTCGTCGCCGACACCGGGCGGGTCTTCGAGCAGCCGTACCGCGCGAGCCTGGCGATAGAGCTGCACGAGGCCCTGGACCCGCTGGCCCCGCATCTCGCCCCCGTGGGCCGCGAGGCACTGCTCCTCCAGGCCGCCCGGATCGCGCTCGCCGACGGCCCCTACACCAACGCCGAACGCGAGGTTCTCGGCACGGTCGGCGCGGCCCTGACCATCTGCGCCGACGACGTCAGCCGCCTCCTGGCAGCGGCCCGCCTCCCGTCCTGACCCCGCCCGCCGCCCGGCCGCGCACGGTCGTGAGCCCCGGTCGCCCCGAGCATCGGTCGCCCTGAGCGCCGGCCGTCCCGCAGCCGCGTCCCGCCCCGGCGTTCTTGCGGGACGCCGGGGGAATTTTCCGGTACGCGTGGCGTGTCCGCGGCGCGCGGCCGGGGAATTCCGGTGCATGACGCGAGAGTTCGGCACCGGCCGGCAGGCTGGGGATTCCTGGTGCGGACGCGAGATCTCCGGGACGCGACGGTGTGCGCGGCCACGGGGATGCGCGGTTCCCGGCGGTGGACAAGGGGGAGCGCATGAGGTCAGGCGTGCGCTGGATGCTGGTCGTCGTGCTGAGCGTGGTGGCGTTCGCGGCCGTGTTCTGGCTGTTCTACGTGGTGCACGTCCCGTCGCTGCCGGCCTCCGACGGCGACCGGGTCGCGGTGGGAGTGGCCGCCGCGACCGTCGCCGCCACCGTCGGCGGCACCTGGGGCGCCTGGTGGGCGCCCCGTGCCGACCGGCCCGCCGCCGACCCGGGGCCGGACGCGGTGCGCCTGGAGCTGCCGCGCGCCACCGTCACCGTGACCGGCGCCGCCCCGGCCGCCGAACCCGCTCCGCCGCGCGTCCGGATGGGCGACCTGCCGCGTGAGCCGGTCGGCTTCCAGCCGCGCAGCGAGCTCCTCGCCGAACTGACCGGTGTCGCCGCCCGGCACGATCTCACCGTGGTCCACGCGGTCACCGGCGCCCGGGGTGTCGGCAAGACCCAGCTGGCCGCCGCGTACGCGCGGCGCCGGATCGAGGACGGGTGGCCCGTCGTGGCCTGGATCACCGCCGAGAACAGCGGGCAGCTCACCTCGGGCCTGGCCGAACTCGCCGACCAGCTCGGGGTACGGCAGGCCGGGGACGACACGGTGCGGGCCGCGCGGGCGGCCCTCACCTGGATCCGCCGCAACCCGCAACACCGCTGCCTGCTGGTGCTGGACAACGCCACCGACCCCGACGAGGTGAGCCGCTGGCTGCCCACTCCGGGGCACGCCCAGGTGGTGGTGACGGCCACCTCCCGGGCCTTCGAGTACCTGGCCGCGGCCCGGGTCGACGTCACCGTGTTCACCGAGGAGGAGGCCCTGGCCTTCCTGCGCGAACGCGTGGGCCCGGACGACGACGGCGCGGCCGAACTCGCCGCCGAACTGGGGCGGCTGCCCCTGGCACTGGCCCAGGCCGCCCACGTCATCCGGTCCCGCGGCACCGGATACCGCCCGTACCTGGCGCGGCTGCGCGGCTATCCGCTGGACGCGGTGCTGGAGAAGGTGCCCGGGGAACGCTACCCGCACCGGCTGGCCGAGGCGGTGCTGCTCGCCGTGGAACAGGCCGAGCAGGCGGGGCCGCCCGGCGCGGTGCGGATCGTCCTGGAGATCCTTTCGGTGCTGTCCCCGGCCGGTGTCCCCCGGGAACTGCTGCACGGAGCCGCCCGGGAGGCGGGCGTCGAGGATCCGACTGCCGTGGCGGACGCTCTCGGCACGCTGTTCCAGGCCTCGCTCGCCACCGACACCGGCACGGACGCCCCCAGCCTGCACCGGCTGGTGCAGCGGGTGGTGCGCGAACGCGCGGGCGCGGCCCTCGGACCGGTCGCCGCCGCGGTCGCCCGGCACCTGGCGGAGGTCCGCGTCCCCGCCCAGGACGCCTGGGAAGGAAGGGAGTTCGCGAGCCAGCTCGTCGACCAGATCGACGCCCTCTGGGCCGTCCTGCGGGACGCACCCGCCGCCTGGCCCCCGGACCTGTGGACCGACCTGGTGCTGCTGCGCCGCTGGGCGGCCTACGGCCATCTCCGCCACGTCGGCTCCACCACGAGGGCGCTGGAACTCGCCGTACGCACCCGCGCCGACTGCGAGGCGGCCCTGGACGAGGACGCGCCCGCGGTGCGGCACGCCCTGGAGCTGGAGGGCGACATGTACTCGGCCGCCCGCCGCAGCGAGCAGGCGGTCACCGCCTACGTCAGACGACTGGCACTCGCCGAACGCCGGCTCGCCCCCGACGACCCCGGCCTCGCCCAGGCCCGCCGCGACCTCGCCGGGGCCTACCTCGACAGCGGACGCTACGAGCGCGCCCTCCCGATGTACGAGGAACTGGAACGGGATGCCCGGCGCCGGTACGGCCCCGACCACGAGGAGACCCGCGAGGCGCTGGACTCCCTGGCGAACGCCTATGCGACGGCGGGCCGGCACCGCGAGGCGGTGAGCGTGGTGGAACGGCTGGCGGACGTGCTCGGCGGCGCCGGCCCGTCGGCGGGCGGCCCGGACTCGCTGCGCGGTCTCGCGGACGCCTATCACGCGGTCGACGAGGCGGAGGAGGGGGTGGCGGTGCTGCGCCGGTATGTCGAGGAGTGCCGGCTCGCCCATGGACCCGCCGCCCGGGAGACGCTGCTGGCCCGTGACCGGCTCGCCCGGCACTGCTCGGACGCCAGGCTCCACGCCGAGGCCGTCACCCTGGCGCGTGAGACCGTGGCCGACGCCGAGGACGCGTTCGGACCACGCGCGGCCGACACCCTCCGGGTCCGCGACACATTGGCCTACTGTCTCCAGGCGGCCGACCAGGACCAGGAGGCCAATGACCTCTACCGGCGCCTGATCGCGGACGAGACGGCGGTGTACGGCGCCGAGCACACCGACGTCCTGCGCGCCCGACGCCAGCTCGTGTGGTCCCTGGACCAGTCGATCCGTCACCGCGAGGCCTACGAGGAGAACCGGGCCCTGGCCGCGGACCACGAACGCGTCCTCGGCGCCGAGGACCCGGCCACGCTGGACGTGCGCTACGCCCACATCGGCCTGTGCGTGCGTCACGGACGCGTCGAGGAGGCCGTGGACCGGGCCCGTGAACTCCTCGCCGACAACCAACGGCTGTGCGGCCCGCGCGACCCGCAGACCTTCCAGGTCGGCCTGGCCCTCGCCGACGCCCTCGTCGCGGCCGGCCGCCACGCGGAGGCGGAGGAACTGCTGCGCGACACGGTGCGGGAGGCGGAGCACGCGCTCAGCCCGGACCACCCCAAGGTGTTCGCGGCCCGGGCGCGGCTGGCCGAACTGCTGCTCACCACCGGCGGTCTCCGGGAGGCGAAGGAGCTGCGGGAACGGACCGTCGCCGAGTACACCCGGCTCTACGGGGAGGACCACCTCAACGTGGTCTGGGCCCGAGTCGACCTGGCCGGCGCGCTTGAGTGCAATGAGGAGTACGAGGCGATGCTGACCCTGCAGCGCCGGATCACGGCAGACGTGACCCGGCGGTGGGGCGAGGACCACCCGGCCACCCTGCTGGCCCGCCGTCAGCTGGCCTGGGCCTGCGACCGGGCCGGGCGGTACGAGGAGGAAATGGTGCTGGCCGAAAGGGGTGTGGCGGATCACGACCGGCACTACGGAGCCGGCTCCCTGCTCGCCGTGATCGTCCGTCAGGAGCTGGTCCGGGCCCTGCTGCGGACCGGGCACCGGCGGGCGTTCCGCCGGCGGCTCACACGGCAGCTCCACACCCGGCTGCGCAGGGAACTGGGGGGCGAACACCCCCTCACCATCGGCGCTCTGGAGGACATGGCCCGGGACCTGCGGGCGGCTCAGCGGCGGCTGAAGGCCCTGCGACTGCGAGGGCGGGCGCTGCGCGCCTGGGAAGCCCGGTCCGGACCCTGGAGCAGGGACACTGTCCGCGCCTGCCGCATGCTCGGCGCCGCCAACGTCTCGGTGGGTCTGGTGTGGCGCAACGCCGCCGTGCAGAAGCGGCTTCTCGACGACCTGACGGACCACTTCGGCCCGGACCACGAGACGACCCTGACCCAGGGGGACTGGTGGATCTACGCCCTGCGCACCACGGGCCGCTGGCGCCGGGCACGGCAGACCGCGCGACTCCGCCTCGCCGCCTACGAGGGGCGGTACGGTCCCCGCCATCCCTGGACGCTGGCGGCCCGCCGTGTCGTCGCCTTCACCGACCGGTGGACCCTGCACCCACGCACCTCGCTGGCGGAGTACACGGCACTCGCCGAGGACCGCGCGCGGGTCCAGGGTGCGGACCACCCGCTGGCCGTGCGGGCCCGCTCCGACGTCGCCCTCGCCACCCTGTGGACCCTGCGCCCGCACCGCGCGCTGGTGCTCGCCGGCTCCGTGCTGGCCGACCACGTCGAGCGCCACGGTGCCGGCAGCCGCCAAGTCCGGTTGTTCCTGCGCTCCTACCTCCCGCTGTGCCTGTTCACCGGGGACCTGCGGCGGCTGCGCGCCGCTCTGCGCCACCGGCGTCCGCCGCACCGCACCTGACGGGCCGACAGGCCGGGTGACCCGTTCGGCTGTTGTGGGCGTGCGGGGAGGGTGGGCGGGTGGAGCATGGATGTGTGAGCCATGTGTCTCCTGTGACCTGTGCGAGCCGGATCTCCCTCGTCGCCGCCCTGCTGCTCGGGGCGTTCACGGCCGTGCCGCGGGCCTGGGCGGCCGCCGGCTGCGAGTCCTCCGTGCCGTACGTCTCCGGCGAGGGCGGGTACGCCCAGTACCGCATCCCGGCCGTCGTCCGCACCCCGCGCGGCACCCTGCTCGCCTTCGCCGAGGGCCGGCACAGCACCACCGGGGACAGCGGTGACATCGACGTCGTGCTGAGGCGTTCCAGCGACGGCGGCTGCACCTGGGACCCGCTCCGGGTGGTCGCCCGCGGCCGGGGGGACACCCGTGGCAACCCGGCGCCGGTGGTCGACCCGAGGAGCGGCCAGGTCGTCCTGGTGACCTCCTACAACGACGGCTCGGTGAGCGAGGCGCAGATCATGCGCGGCCAGGTCACCAGGGCGCAGAGCCGCCGGGTGTACGTGCAGCGCAGCGGCGACGACGGCCGCCGGTTCACCCGCCCGCGCGAGATCACCGCCGAGGTGAAACCCACCGGCTGGCGCTGGTACGCCACCGGCCCCGGCCACGCCGTCGCGCTGGTCCGGGGACCGCACCGGGGCCGCCTGGTCGTCGCCGCCGACCACTCCGCCGCCCCGCGGGCCGGTTCCGCCGACACCGGCCAGGAGGCCCGGTACTACGGCGGTCACGCGATCTACAGCGACGACGGCGGCCGCAGCTGGCACCTCGGCTTCGTCGACGACTCCTACACCGGCCACGACAACGCCAACGAGACTACCGCCGCCCAACTCCCCGACGGGCGGCTCTACTTCAACGCCCGCGACCAGAACGGCTCCAGCCCCGGCAACCGCCTGGAGGCCTGGTCGAGCGACGGCGGCGAGAGCCTGGACGCCGCCTTCACCGTCCAGGCGACCCTCGCCAGGGTCCCCGTGGTCGAGGGCTCGGTCCTCCAACTCGACGGCCAGGAAGGCCCCTTGCTCTTCTCGGCCCCCTCGGTCCCCACGGCCCGCACATCCCTGGCCCTGTGGACCAGCACGGACCAGGGCATCACCTTCGACCGGTTCCGCACCCTCTCCGACCAGAAGGCCGCCTACTCCGACCTGGTCCAGGTGGACCGCAGGACGGTGGGCGTGCTGTACGAGACGGGCACGCGGACGGCGTACGACACGATCGAGTTCCGGCGCGTCGCGGCACCCTGAGCGGTCCGCCCGGGAGACCGGGCAACCGAATCCGCCTCCGCGGTGGTCTGGAGGGCGAGGGGGTGGCTGATGCAGGCCGAACTAGAGGACCAGTTCCAGGAATTCGTCAGAGCACGGTGGTCGCACCTGGTGCGGACCGCCTATCTGCTCACCGGTGACCCGCACCATGCGGAGGACCTGACGCAGACCGCGCTGGCGAAGGCGTACCGGTCCTGGCGGCGCGTCTCCCGGACCGACCGTCCGGAGGCGTACGTCCGCCGCATGCTGGTCAGCTGCAACAGCGACCGGTTCCGCAAGCGCCGGGTCGCCGAGTCGCTGACCGACGCCCCGCCGGAGCGCGTGGGGCACGACGACGCCGTGTCCCGGGCCGACGAGCGCGGCACGCTGCTCGCGGCCCTGGCCCAACTGCCGCCCAGGCAGCGTGCGGTGGTGGTGCTGCGGTACTGGGAGGACCTGTCCGAGGGGGAGGTCGCCGAGGTGCTCGGCTGCTCCCCGGGCACGGTGAAGAGCCAGGCGTCCAAGGGCCTGGCGAAGTTGCGTACGTTTCCGGGACTCGCGCAGGCCATGAGCCACGCGACGCCCGCGCAGGGAGGCAGCAGGTGAGCGGTCAGAGTCAGGGCGGAGCGGCCGAGCCGGAGTTCGAGGACCAGGTGCGGGTACTGCTGGCCGGGGACGCGGCCCAGGTCCGGCCGTCCCCGGTGCCGTACCCGGAGATCCGCCGGCGGGGCGTGCTGGAGCGGCGGCGGCGCCTGGCCGTGGGCGGGGCGGCGCTGGCGGCGCTGGCGGCGGTGCCGGTCGGCGCGTACGCGCTGGGCGGCGGGACCACGACCAGCCCGGCCGGGCCCAGCCCCACCGTGGTCGCCAGTCCACGACCGGTCCTGACCGGCCCGACGACCCCGGCCGCCTCGGCCTCGGCGGCCACCCCGACGGCCCCGGACCCGACAGCCCAGAACCCGACGGCCCCGAACCCGACGGCGCCGGACCCGACGGCCGCCCCGACGGCCCCGGGCCGCCCGGCGTCCGCGGCGCACCAGCTGCTGGACGGGATCACCTTCGAGCAGGCGGCCGCCGGCCTCGGCAAGTGCCTCGACGACAACGAGGCGCACCGCTCGGCCAAGGACCCGACCTACACCGACCTCGGCAAGCCCGCCGACTACCGGATCGTCCTGGCGATGCGCAGCACCGGCGACTCCAACGCCCCCGGCGACGGCTACTTCGTGGTCGCGGTGCGCCAGAAGCCGGTGCCGGCCCGGCTCATCTGCACCGTCAAGGACGACGCGGCCTCCGGCCTGAACACCAGCATCGGCGACCCCTTCGGCGAGGCGAAGACGCCCGTGGTGCCGGACATGAACAGCGGCAAGCTGTACCAGCAGTCGGTCATCGACAAGGGCAACTGGAAACTGCCGTTCCGCTGGGGGATCATCGGCGGCTACCGCCCCTCGGTGACCCGGATGACCGTCAGCTACGGCGGCGGCGCGGGTGAGGTGGTCCTCGACCACGGCTGGTTCGTCGCCACCGGCACCCTGCACCGGCAGGTCACCGCGGCCCCGCACCTGAAGGGCTACGACGCGACGGGCAAGCTCGTCTACGACTCCGACCAGGACACGTCGTACGAGAGGACGCTGCCGTAGCCGCGGCGGCTCAGCCGGTGCCGCCCGCGTGCCGCAGGCCGGCGACCAGCCGGTCCGCGCAGTCCTCCGCCGGCGGTTCGCCGGGCGGCAGCAGGCGGTGGTGGCAGGCCGACCCGAGCCGGTCGTCCCGGTGGGGGCGTCATCGGCCCCGTCTGTGCGGTTTTACACCGTTCGCGCGTCTTGTGTTGCCGAGCCCGGGTCGCCCTCTTACGGTCGCGCTGGACGCAGGACGTCCGACGTCTCCTTTCCAGACCCCACGCTGGAGGTACCGTTGCGCGACCAGGCGATCCGTGGCCGCAGGGCGTTCCTGGCGCACGCCGGTGCGCTCGGCGCCGCGGCCGGTCTGCCGGCGTTGACGGCGTGCGGTCCGAAGTCCACGATCGACCTCGGCGGCGACGGCTCGGACCGCACCCTCACCGCGGTGATCGGCTACGGCAACGACGGCAGCTGGGATCCCACGCAGACGGCGTCCGCGTTCGCGATGGCCGCCAACAACCACATCTACGAGGGCCTGGCCGACACCGACCCGATCACCCGCGCCCCCTACCCGGCGCTGGCGACCCGGCTGCCCGCCGACCCGCACGCCACCACCTGGCGGTTCACCCTGCGTCCCGGCGCCACCTTCCACGACGGGAAACCGGTCACCGCCGACGACGTGGTCTTCGTCTTCGACCGGATCCTCGACCCGGGCACCCGCACCCTCGCCCAGGGCTTCTTCGCGAGCTGGCTCCAGGAGGCCCGCAGGGTCGACGCCCGGACCGTCGACCTGGTCCTGAGGTTCCCCTTCCCGGACGGGATCGCCCGCCTCACCCTCGCCAAGATCATGCCCAGGCACGTGTTCTCCCGGCCCGGCGCCTGGGACGACGCGATCAGGGGACTGGCGATCGGCTCGGGACCGTACCGCCAGAGCGGACACCACCCGAAGTCGAACACCACCTTCGCCGCGTACCCCCGCTACAACGGCCCCCGGCCGCCCGCCTTCCCCCGGATGAACTGGCTGACGATCGTCGACGCGGCCTCCCGGGTGGCCCGGATCTCCGGCGCCGGCGCCGGCGCACAGATCTCCGACAACATCCCCTACGCCAACATCCCCCGTCTGGAACAGGGCGGCCTGTCGGTCTGCGGGGCCGCCGGGATGAACAACGCGTTCCTGATGTTCAACACCCGGCACCCGCCCTTCGACGACGTCCGGGTCCGCCAGGCCCTGCACTACGCGATCGACAAGGCGCAACTCGTCGAGGTCGCCCTCAAGGGCCACGGAAGACCGGCGACCTCGTTCCTGGACGAGCGAAACCCCGCCTACCGCCGGGCGAGGACGGTCTACGACCACGACCCCGACCGCGCGACGTCGCTCCTCAGGGCGGCCGGGGTCACCGGCCTGCGCGTCGACCTGCTCGCCGTCGACGTGAGCTGGCTCGTCGACTGCCTGCCCACCATCAAGTCGTCCTGGGACGCGATCGGCGTCGCCACGACCCTGTCCCCGCAGGAGACCACGGCCGTGTTCACCAAGCTGGACCAGAAACAGGACTACCAGGTCGTCGCCGCCGTCTCGAACCCCAACCAGTTCGGCCTCGACGCCGACCTGATCATGCACTACAACTACGGCCCCGAGAACCTCTGGACGCGTTACGCCCGCTGGACCGACGACGCGGTCGCGAAGCGGCTCTTCAAGGACATGGACGCGGCCACCCGCGAACCCGACCCGGACCGGAAGCGGACGATGATCCAGGACTACCTCGACGTCGTCGCCGAACAGGCCGTCCTCTACCCGGTCGTCCACAACGAGCTGATCACCGCCTGGGACCCGCGCCGACTCACCGGGATAAGGGCCCAGCCCTACCCGGGCATCAACGTCCTCACCGCCCGGTGGGCCTGACGGCATGACCGCCGTCCTGCGCATCCTGCTGCGCCGCACCGCCCTGCTGGTGCCGCTGCTGCTCGGCATCGCCCTCTTCGTGTTCCTGGTGATGCGGTTCTCCGACGCCGACCCGGCCTCCGCGTTCTTCCAGGGCGCCAACCCCACACCCCGGCAGCTCCGCGACTTCCGCGAACGCAACGGCCTCCTCGACCCCCTGCCCCTGCGCTATGTCCACTTCGTCGGCGGCCTGCTCCACGGCGACCTCGGCACCAGCGCCCTCACCCGCACGCCGGTCCGCGACCAGATCCTCACCGCTCTGCCGCTCACCCTCCAGCTGACCTTTCTGGGCCTCGGCATCGCCGTCGTCCTGGCCCTCGCCGCGGGCGTCACCGCGGCCGTCCACCGCGACCGCCTGCCGGACCAGGTCATCCGCGTCCTCTCCCTGGTCGGGGTCGCCGCCCCCGCCTTCTGGCTGGCGCTGCTGATGATCCAGTACCTGGCCGTCGACCGCGGCTGGTTCCCGTCCGGCGGCTACATCAACCCCGAGGACTCCGTCACCGGCTGGCTGAGGACCATGGCCCTGCCCGCCCTCGCGCTCTCCCTCCCGGTGGCCGCCCAGCTCACCCGGATCGTCCGCACCTCGGTGGTCGAGGAACTCGACAAGGACCACGTCCGCACCGCCATCGGCAGCGGCCTGCCACCGCACGTCGTGGTCGGCCGCAACGTCCTGCGCAACGCCCTGGTCAACCCCCTGACCGTGCTGGGGCTGCGGGTCGGCTACCTGCTCGGCGGCGCCGTCGTCATCGAGACCGTCTTCGCCCTGCCCGGCATGGGCAAGCTGATGATCGACGCCGTGCAGAACGGCGACCCGGCCGTCGTCCAGGGCGTCGTCCTCACCACCGCGACCGGCTTCGTCGTCGTCAACCTCGTCATCGACATCCTCTGCCTCCTGGTGAACCCGCGTCTGAGGGAGGCGGCATGACGACGTCCACCCGCGCGGCCCGCACCGCCGCCCTCGCCCGTCCCGTCGGACGGCTGCGCAGGCTGCCGCCGCCGTCGAGGGCGGCCCTCGCCTTCCTCGCGGTGATCGTCCTGGTGGCGCTGTGCGCCCCCCTCCTCGCCCCCGACGACCCCCTCGCCCAGCAGGCCCCCGTCGACGGCACCGGCCACCCCTCGGCCGGCCACTGGATGGGCCAGGACAGCCTCGGCCGGGACATCCTCAGCAGGCTCATGTACGGCGCCCGCTGGTCCCTCGCCATCGGCCTCGGCGCGACCGCCCTCGCCCTGCTCGCCGGCACCCTCCTCGGGGCCCTCGCGGCGACCTCCCGCCGGGCCGTCGACGAGACCCTGATGCGCTGCCTGGACGTGGTGATGGCGTTCCCCGGCATCGCCCTGGCCGCCGTCCTGGTCGCCGTCTTCGGCGGCGGGATCACCGTCCTGATCTGCGCGATCGCCTTCCTGTTCACGCCGCCCGTGGCCCGCGTCGTCCGGGCGAACGTCCTCGACCAGTACGGCGAGGACTACGTCACCGCGGAACGTGTGATCGGTGCCCGCACCCCGCACATCGTCCTGCGCCACGTGGCGGTCAACTGCCTCGCCCCGATCCTCGTCTTCTGCACGGTCCAGGTCGCCGAGGCCATCGTCTTCGAGGCGTCCCTGTCCTTCGTCGGCGCCGGCGTACGCCCGCCCGCCCCCTCCTGGGGCAGCGTCATCGCGGACGGCAGGAACATGGTCCTCACGGGAGGCTGGTGGGCCACCCTCTTCCCCGGCCTGCTGATCCTGTGCACGGTCCTCGCCCTGAACATCCTCTCCGAGGGCGTCTCGGACGCCTGGGCGTCCCCGGCGGGGAGGGAGACGGAGCCGGCGGAGCCCGCGGAGGTACCTGAGCCGGGGGAGGCCCCGGAGCTGCCGTCCCTGACCGAGGCGGCCGACCGGCTACGACGGCGCGCCCGTCCGCTGCCCTCCCGCGAGGGACCTCCGGTCCTGTCCGTGCAGAACCTCACGATCTCCTTCCCGGACCGCCACCGGGGCGTGAACATCGTCAACGGCATCAGCTTCGACCTTCACCCGGGCGAAGTCCTCGGCCTGGTGGGGGAGTCGGGCTGCGGAAAGTCCCTGACGGCCCTGACGATCATGGGTTTGCAGCCGAGGACCGCGCGGGTAGCGGGCCGAATCGATTTCCACGCCGGTGAAGCAACGCGCCCCAAAGGGGCGCGGGGCAGTACCGGACATGCGGCTACCGCCGCGCGGGCGCGACCAGCCCCCACCGGCCCGCAGCCGCCCGTCGACCTCACCACCCCCCACCGCCGCCTCCTCGGCCACGAGATCGCGATGGTCCACCAGGACGCCCTGTCCTCCCTGAACCCCTCCATGACCGTCAACGCCCAGCTGAAACAGCTGACCAGACGCGGCGGCCGGCACACCCCGGCCCACCTCCTCACCCTCGTCGGCCTCGACCCCACCGGCACGCTCCGCAGATACCCCCACGAACTCTCCGGCGGCCAGCGCCAACGCGTCCTCATCGCGATGGCCCTCTCCCGCGACCCCCGTCTGATCATCGCCGACGAGCCGACCACCGCCCTGGACGTCACCGTCCAGGCCCAGGTGATGGAGCTCCTCCTCCGGCTCCGCGAGGAACTCGGCTTCGCGCTGATCCTCGTCTCCCACGACCTCGCCCTGGTCGCCGACGTCACCGACCGGGTGGCGGTGATGTACGGCGGCCAGCTCGTCGAGACCGGCGTCACCGCCGATCTGATCGGCACCCCGACCCACCACTACACGCGCGGCCTGCTCGGCAGCGTGCTGTCGCTGGAGTCCGGGGCCGACCGGCTGACCCAGATCGGCGGCGTGGTGCCGTCCCCGGCGGACTTCCCGGCGGGCTGCCGCTTCAGCGACCGCTGCCCGGCGGCGAGCGAGGTCTGCCGTACGACGCCCCCGGCCCTCGTCGGCACCCCCACCCACACCGCGGCCTGCCACCACCCGGCCGTCGACCTGGTGCGCACCGGGGCGGTGTCATGAGCGCGGTGGAGCTGACCGGCGTCCACGTGGTGCACAGGGCCCGCGGCCGGGGCCTGTTCGGCCGGGACCGGGTGTACGCGCTGACCGGCGCCGACCTCACCGTGGCGCCCGGCGAGACGGTCGGGGTGGTCGGCGAGTCGGGGTGCGGGAAGTCGACGCTGGCGAAGGTGCTGGTCGGCATCGAGCGGCCGACCGGCGGCACGGTCGCCTTCCACGGCCGGGACCTGTGGGCGATGCCGCCCGCCGAACGCCGGACGGCAGTCGGCGCGGGCACCGGCATGATCTTCCAGGACCCGTCGACGGCCCTCAACCGACGGCTGCCCGTCCGCCGCATCCTGCGCGACCCGCTGGACGTCCACGAGCGCGGCACGAAGGCCGAACGCGAGGAACGGGTCCGGGAGCTGATGGGGCTCGTCGGACTGCCCCGGGCCCTCGCCGAGGCCCTGCCCGGCCAGCTCTCCGGCGGCCAGCGCCAGCGCGTCGCGATCGCCCGCGCCCTCGCCCTGGACCCCGGCCTGGTGGTGGCGGACGAACCGACCAGCGCGCTGGACGTCTCGGTCCGCGCCCAGATCCTCAACCTCCTGCTGGACCTGCGCGAACGTCTCGGTCTCGCCCTCGTCCTCGTCTCCCACGACATCCAGACGGTACGGCGGATGAGCGACCGTGTGATCACCATGTACCTGGGGCGGATCGTCGAGGACACCCCGGCCGCGGACGTCACCGGCCACGCCCGGCACCCGTACACCCGGGCCCTGTTCTCGGCCACGCCGGGACTGCTCGACCCGGTCGATCCCGTCCCGCTCACCGGCCCGGTCCCGTCGGCTGTCCGGCCGCCGTCCGGGTGCCCGTTCCGGACCCGCTGCTGGCGGGCGGACGACGCGTGTGCCCTCCGCATGCCTGACTTCACGGCCGCGTCACGGCCCGGTCACCGCTACCGCTGTCACCACCCGGTGGATCCTGGGGAGGAGGACCAGCCGAGCCACCGCCTGCCCAGGGAGACCGCATGACCCTGTCCGCCTCGCTGACCGGTGTCGTACCGCCCGTCTGCACACCCCTGACACCGGACCGCGAGGTGGACGTCGCCTCCCTGCGCAGGCTCGTCGACCATCTGACGGCGGCCGGGGTGGACGGCCTGTTCGTCCTCGGCTCGACCTCCGAGGCGGCGTACCTGACGGACCGGCAGCGCCGGCTGGTCACCGAGACCGTGGTCTCCCACGTGGCCGGCCGGCTCCCCGTCCTGGCCGGCGTCATCGACATGACCACACCCCGGGTCCTGGACCACGTCGCCGCCGTCAGCGCGGCGGGCGCGGACGCCGTCGTCGTCACCGCCCCCTTCTACACGCGCACCCACCCCGCCGAGATCGCCCGCCACTTCCGCCTGGTCGCCGACCGGTCCCCGGTCCCGGTGATCGCCTACGACATCCCGGTCGCCGTGCACACCAAACTCCCCGCCGGCCTGGTCCTGGAACTGGCCGCCGACGGCGTGCTGGCCGGGCTGAAGGACTCCAGCGGCGACCTGGCGGGCTTCCGCGAGGTCGTCACCGGCAGCAGGGGCCTGTCCGGCTTCAGCGCGCTGACCGGGTCCGAACTGACCGTCGACTCCGCCCTCGCGCTGGGCGCCGACGGGGCGGTGCCGGGCCTCGCCAACGTCGACCCGGACGGCTACGTGCGCCTGGTCCGGCTCTGCCGCGCGGGCGACTGGGAGCGGGCGCGGGCGGAACAGGAGCGGCTGTGCGGCCTCTTCCGGATGATTGGCGTCGGGGACCCGGCCCGGATGGGCGCCGGCTCCGCGGCGCTCGGGGCGTTCAAGGCGGCGCTGCACCTGCGCGGGGTGATCGACTGCCCGGCCACGGCCGAACCCCAGGTGCCCCTGACGCAGGAGGAGACCGAGTGCGTGGCGAAGTACCTCGCGGGCGCGGGGCTGATGTAGCGGCCGCCCGGAACCCGGGACAGACTCCGGCCGAGTCTAGGCACGCGGCGCCACACCGGTGATGCGAAGCGTGAAACTCGAAGGGGCGGGGGAGCCAGGTGAGGTGAACGCGATGAACCTCCCCATCGGCTCCTGCGCCGTCGACACCCGCACCGGACGGCTGGGCATCGTCATGGGGCACGAGGGCCCCTACGTGCAGTTGCGGCCGTACGGGGGAGGACGGGAGTGGGACGTCCACCCGGACGCCGTGCGCGTCGCCACCCGGGCCGAACGGCTGGGCGCCGCCGCCTCCCACGCCGACGCCCGCGCCCGGGGCGAGGCCCGCTGAAGCTTCCCTCGCCCGACACTCCGGCCCGGCGGCAGGGCAGAATGGGCCCATGAGCCTGATCCGCGACGCCGGCATCGCGCCACGCACCCAGAAGCCGGGCGAGGCGGACCGCATCATGCT
>NZ_JBFAXI010000054.1:21655-57353 GCF_040680735.1 Streptomyces sp. NPDC051987
TGCTGCCGTGCGGGGGGCGACCCCCGCGCCCCCAGCCGGGGGTGGGTGCGGCGTGAGTCTTTTTCGTGATGACGGTGTCGTGCTGCGCACCCAGAAGCTCGGCGAGGCCGACCGCATCATGCTGCTGCCGTGCGGGGGGCGACCCCCGCGCCCCCAGCCGGGGGTGGGTGCGGCGTGAGTCTTTTTCGTGATGACGGTGTCGTGCTGCGCACCCAGAAACTCGGCGAGGCCGACCGCATCATCACGTTGCTGACGCGGGGGCACGGGCGGGTGCGGGCCGTGGCTCGGGGCGTGCGGCGGACCAAGTCGAAGTTCGGGGCGCGGCTGGAACCGTTCTCCCACGTCGACGTGCAGTTCTTCGCGCGGGGGAGCGAGCTGGTCGGGCGCGGGCTGCCGCTGTGCACGCAGAGCGAGACCATCGCGCCGTACGGCGGCGGGATCGTCGCCGACTACGCGCGGTACACCGCCGGGACGGCCATGCTGGAGACCGCCGAGCGGTTCACCGACCACGAGGGCGAGCCGGCCGTACAGCAGTACCTGCTGCTCGTGGGGGCGCTGCGGACCCTCGCCCGGGGCGAGCACGCCCCGCATCTCGTCCTCGACGCCTTCCTGCTGCGCTCCCTCGCCGTCAACGGCTACGCGCCCAGCTTCGACGCCTGCGCCAGGTGCGGCATGCCCGGCCCGAACCGCTTCTTCTCGGTCGGCTCCGGCGGCACCGTCTGCGTCGACTGCCGGGTGCCCGGCAGCGTCGTGCCCTCGCCGCAGACCCTGGTTCTGCTCGGCGCGCTGCTTACGGGAGACTGGGAGACCGCGGACGCCGCCGAGGCACGGTACGTCCGGGAGGGCAGCGGGCTGGTGTCCGCCTATCTGCACTGGCACCTGGAGCGCGGGCTGCGCTCGCTCAGGTACGTAGAGAAAAGCTAGCGGGAAAAGCCAGAGGGAGACGAGAAGCACATGGTCGTACGCGGGATCCTGGGGCGTCAGCGCCGCGAGTACCAGGCGCCGGAACCGCACCCGTCCGGCGCCCGCCCGCCGAAGCTCCCGGGCGAGCTGGTCCCGAACCACGTGGCGATCGTCATGGACGGGAACGGCCGCTGGGCCAAGGAGCGCGGGCTGCCGCGCACCGAGGGCCACAAGGTCGGCGCCGAGCAGGTCCTCGACGTGCTGCAGGGCGCGATCGAGATGGGCGTCGGCAACATCTCGCTGTACGCCTTCTCCACGGAGAACTGGAAGCGCTCGCCCGAAGAGGTCCGCTTCCTGATGAACTTCAACCGTGACTTCATCCGCAAGTCCCGCGACCAGCTCGACGCGCTCGGCGTCCGGGTGCGCTGGGCGGGCCGGATGCCCCGGCTGTGGAAGTCGGTCGCCAAGGAGCTCCAGGTCGCCCAGGAGCAGACCAAGGACAACGACCTGCTCACCCTGTACTTCTGCATGAACTACGGCGGCCGGGCCGAGATCACCGACGCGGTGCAGGCGATCGCCGAGGAGGTGAGGGCGGGCCGGCTCGACCCGTCGAAGATCACCGAGAAGACCATCCAGAAGCACATGTACTACGCGGACATGCCGGACGTGGACATGTTCCTGCGGCCCAGCGGAGAACAGCGCACCTCCAACTACCTGATCTGGCAGAGCGCCTACGCCGAGATGGTGTTCCAGGACGTGCTGTGGCCCGACTTCGACCGCCGCGACCTGTGGCGGGCCTGCGTCGAGTTCGCCTCCCGCGACCGGCGGTTCGGCGGCGCGATCCCGAACGAGGAGCTGCTGGCGATGGAGGGCCGCACGGAGGAGGGCCCGTCGGGCACCTGACGGCCACCCGCCGTTCACGAGGGCCGTCGAGGATGCGGAAGATCCATCCCGGCCCATCCCCGTCTCCCGCCTCTGGAACGGTCCTCATGAAGCGCGTCATCCCCGTCCTGTCGCTCGGCGCCCTGCTCCTGGCCGCGCTGCCCGCGCACGCCACGGACACCGGGCTCACCCACCGCGACAGTTACGGCACGAAGGCCGTGTACTCCCCCACGCTCGAATACGCTCGCGCGGGGGGACCCCCATCCGGCCAGAACCCGCGCACCTACCAGCAGCCGCCCGCCGGTTACACCGCCGTCTTCACCGAGAACGTCTCCCGGCACGGCTCCCGCGCCGCGACGGACGGCGAGGACGGCGACATCCTCCTCACCCTCTGGAAGCAGGCCCAGGCCGACGGTCGGCTCACCGCGCGCGGCAGGAGGCTCGGCCCCGACGTGCAGGCCCTCGAAGCGGCCATGAGCGCCATCGGGTACGGCAACCTCAGCGGCCGCGGCAAGGACGAACTCCGCGCGACGGCGGTCCGCCTGGAAGAGCGCCTGCCGTCCCTCTTCTCCTCCGTCGCGGCGAACGGCGAAAAGATCGACGTCGTCAGCTCCGGCCAGGGCCGTGCGGTCGACAGCGGCACGGTCTTCTCCACCGCCCTCACCGACGCCGACCCGGCACTGAAGTCCTCCTTCGGCGCCGCGCGGGTCGACAAGAACCTCCTCTACTTCCACAAGTCGGCCGGCGGCGTCGACTACCAGAAGTGGCTGGCGAGCGACCGGCGCCTCGCCTCGACCCTGAAGTCGGTCACCGACCAGCCGGCCTCGCACAGGGCGGCGGCCCGGGTCCTCGGCAGGATCTTCAAGCCGGCGTTCGTACAGCGCATCGTCGACGGCGACTTCTCCTCGACGGCCGACGACCTCACCGCCGCGACCGCCGTCTACAACCTGTACGCCATCGCGGCCGCCATGAGCGAGGAGAGCCCGGACGGCAAGGGCTGGCGCTTCGACCGCTACATCGCCCCGCGCGACGCGGCCTGGTTCGGCTACCTCAGCGACGCCGAGGACTTCTACGAGAAGGGCCCGAGCTTCTCGGACAGCGACATCACCTACAGGATGGCCCAGCCGCTCCTCGACGACCTCTTCAAGCAGGTCGAGGCCAAGCGGGACGGCACGAGCAACCTGGGCGCCGAACTCCGCTTCACCCACGCCGAGGAGATCATCCCGCTGGCCGCGCTGATGCGGCTGCCGGGCAGCGAGAAGGCCGCCACTCCGGGCGTCGACTACACCTACGCCGACAACCCCTGGCGCGGCGCCGAAACCGCCTCCCTGGCCGCCAACATCCAGTGGGACGTCTTCGAGAAGGGCGACGACTACCTGGTGCGGATGCTCTACAACGAGAAGGAGATCCCCTTCAAGGCGGGCTGCGAGCCGATCAAGAAGGGCAGCACGTTCTACGACCTGAACGAACTGGAACACTGCTTCGGCAGAAGCTGAACCGGGGGCGGGGGCGGGACGCTTACCGGCGCTTGCACGGTGCCTCCCCCCCCAGCCTTCGGCCGGGGGGAGGCGCAGCTATGCAGGACACGGCTCGTCAGCGCGCCCCTCAGGGGCGCGGGGAACTGCGCGAGCAACCCCCACGCACCCGCAGTCGAAGATGGCGGCCTAACCCGCGGCGCAGCCCGCCGCGCAGTCCGCGCACGTCCCGAAGATCTCGACGGTGTGCGCGACGTTGACGTACCCGTGCTCGGCGGCGATGGCCTCGGCCCACTTCTCCACCGCCGGGCCCTCCACCTCCACCGCCTTGCCGCAGGCTCTGCAGACCAGGTGGTGATGGTGCTCCCCGGTCGAGCAGCGGCGGTACACCGACTCGCCGTCGGAGGTGCGCAGGACGTCCACCTCGCCGGCGTCGGCGAGGTTCTGGAGCGTGCGGTAGACGGTGGTCAGACCGACCGAGTCGCCCTTGTGCTTGAGCATGTCGTGCAGTTCCTGCGCGCTGCGGAACTCCTCGACCTCGTCCAGGGCCGCCGCCACGGCTGCCCGCTGACGGGTCGAGCGGCCCTTCACGGGCGGTCCAGCGGTCGTCACCGGTTGCCTCCTCACGTCACTGCCTCTGCCGGGCCATTGTGCCAGCCCGGCCCGAGGGCGTTCAGGCGCCGACCTCGTCGGCGGCCCCCCTGGTGGCCGGAATCGCGCACTCCGCCGGATCCCCGGCCGGCCGCCGGGCGGCCGCCGCGCGGGCGCGTCGGCGGGCCAGCGGGGTGGCCAGCACGCTCAGCGCGAGGAACGCGGCGATGGTCAGCAGCACGATCGTCGCGCCCGGTGGGACGTACTGGTAGTACGACGTGATCGTGCCCCCGATCGTCACCGTCACGCCGATCGCGACGGCGATCGCGAACGTGGCGGCGAAGCTGCGGCTCAGCTGCTGGGCCGCGGCCACCGGGACGACCATGAGCGCGGAGACCAGCAGCAGGCCCACCACCCGCATCGCGACCGTCACGGTCACCGCCGCGGTGATCGCGGTCAGCAGGTTCAGCGCCCGCACCGGCAGCCCGGTCACCCGCGCGAACTCCTCGTCCTGGCTCACCGCGAACAGCTGCCGGCGCAGGCCGAGGGTGACCAGCAGGACGAAGGCCGCCAGCAGGCAGATCGCGGTCACGTCCGACTCGGACACCGTGGACAGCGAGCCGAAGAGGTACGACATCAGGTTGGCGTTGGAGCCGCCCGGCGCGAGGTTGATCAGCATCACGCCGCCGGCCATGCCGCCGTAGAAGAGCATGGCGAGGGCGATGTCGCCGCGGGTGCGGCCGTACCAGCGGATCAGCTCCATGACGACGGCGCCGAGGACGGAGACGGCCGTCGCCATCCAGACGGGGGAGGCGGAGAGCAGGAAGCCGAGGCCGACGCCGGTCATCGCGACGTGGCCGATGCCGTCGCCCATCAGGGCCTGGCGGCGCTGGACCAGGTAGATGCCGACGGCGGGGGCGGTGATGCCGACCAGGACGGCGGCGAGCAGGGCCCGCTGCATGAAGGCGTAGTTCAGGAAGTCCATCAGCTCAGCAGTCCGGTGCGCAGGGGCGTGTGCTCGTCGTGGGGGTGGACGTGGTCGTGGCCCGGCAGGGCGTGCTGGCCGACGGCGCGCGGGGGCGGGCCGTCGTGCAGGACGCAGCCGTCGCGCAGGACCACCGCGCGGTCGATCAGGGGCTCCAGCGGGCCCAGTTCGTGCAGGACGAGCAGGACCGTGGTGCCCTGCCGCACCTGCTCGCGCAGGGTTCCCGCGAGGATCTCCTGGCTGGCCAGGTCGACGCCCGCCATCGGCTCGTCCATGATCAGCAGCTCGGGCTCGGCGACCAGCGCGCGGGCGATCAGCACCCGCTGGTGCTGGCCGCCGGAGAGCGCCTCCACGTTGTCCTTGGCCCGGTCCGCCATGCCGACCAGGTCGAGGGCGCGGCGTACGGCCTCGTGGTCGGCCCGGCGGAAGAGGCCGAAGCGGGTGCGGGAGAGGCGGCCGGCGGCGACCACCTCGGTGACGGTGGCGGGGACGCCGCCCGCGGCGGTGGTGCGCTGCGGGACGTAGCCGACCCGCGACCAGTCCCGGAAGGCGCGGCGCGGGGTGCCGAACAGTTCGAGCTCGCCGCCGCTCGCGGGCACCTGGCCGATGATCGTGCGGATCGCGGTCGACTTGCCGGAGCCGTTCGCCCCGAGCAGCGCGACGACCTCGCCGCGGCGCACGGTCAGGTCGATGCCGCGCAGCACGGGCCGTGAGCCCAGCTCGGCGGAGACCCCGCGCAGGGATATGACGGGCTCGCCGCTCATCTCGTCGCCTCCTGTCACATGCGTCGGTTGTGTCACTTGGTGCCCAGTGCCTGCTGGAGGGCCTTGAGGTTGGCCTCCTGGACGGCGAAGTAGTCCCGGCCGCGGGACTTGGCGGTGATGCCCTCGATCGGGTCGAGGACGTCCGTGCGCAGGCCGGCGTCGGCGGCGACGGTCTTCGCGGTCTTGTCGCTGACGAGCGTCTCGTAGAACACGGTGGTGACGCCGTCGGCGCGGGCCATGGTCTCCAGGTCCTTCACCCGGGCGGCGCTCGGCTCCGACTCGGGGTCGAGGCCGTTGACGGCCTCCTCGGTGAGGCCGTAGCGCTCGGCGAGGTAGCCGAAGGCCGCGTGGGTGGTGATGAAGACCTTGGACCTCGTGTGCGCGAGGCCGGTCCTGAACCGCGTGTTCAGGTCGTCCAGCTTCTCGACCAGGGCCGCGGTGTTCTTCCGGTAGTCGGCCGCGTGCTCCGGGTCGGCCTTCTCGAAGGCCTTGCCGACCCCCTCGGCGACCTGGGCGTAGCGCACCGGGTCGAGCCAGATGTGCGGGTCCAGGCCGGACAGCTCCTCGTTCGTGGAGGTGTCGTGGGAGGTCGCGTGCCCGCCGACCTCGTTGCCGTGCTTCTCCAGGGTGGTCAGCGAGGCCGCGTCGATCTTCGTGCCCACGGACGACTGGGCGACCGCGGCGTCGACCGAGGGCTGGAGGTTCTTGAGGTAGAGGACCGCGTCGGACTTCTCGATCCCGATGATCTGCTTCGGGCTGATCTCCAGGTCGTGCGGTTCCTGGCCGGGTGAGGTGAGACTGGTGACGTGGACGTGGCTGCCGCCGATCCGCTCGGCGAGGAAGGCCATCGGATAGAACGACGCGACGACGTCGAACTTCCCGGTCTGGGCCGCCGTGGCGGCGCCGCCGCAGGCCGTGAGGGTGGCTAGGCCGAGGGCGGTGACGGTGGTCGCGGCGGCCGCGGGTATGAGGCGGCGTCGTACGTTCATGACAGTCATTTTCAACTAACATGGAAACCGTTGTCAACAAGCTCGGGTGAGGGGTCGGTAAGCGGAACCGATTTGGTCGTGGGGGAGGCCCCGCCGGTACGCTGAAGCATTCGCTGTGAAGCGTCTCGCTTCGTCGCCCGTCGTCGTAATGAAGAGAGCACCGTGGCCGCCGACAAGATCGACACCATCGTCAGCCTGAGCAAGCGCCGAGGCTTCGTATTCCCGTGCAGTGAGATCTACGGCGGCCAGCGTGCCGCCTGGGACTACGGGCCGCTGGGTGTCGAGCTCAAGGAGAACCTGAAGCGTCAGTGGTGGCGCTACATGGTGACGTCGCGCGAGGACGTGGTCGGCATCGACTCGTCCGTCATCCTGGCCCCCGAGGTCTGGGTCGCCTCCGGTCACGTCGCCACCTTCACGGACCCGCTGACCGAGTGCACCGCCTGTCACAAGCGCTTCCGTGCCGACCACCTGGAAGAGGCGTACGAGGCCAAGCACGGCCGCCTCCCGGAGAACGGCCTGGCGGACGTCAACTGCCCCAACTGCGGCAACAAGGGCCAGTTCACCGAGCCCAAGCAGTTCTCCGGCCTGCTCTCCACCCACCTCGGCCCGACCCAGGACAGCGGCTCCGTCGCCTACCTGCGCCCCGAGACCGCCCAGGGCATCTTCACCAACTTCGCCCAGGTGCAGACCACTTCGCGCCGCAAGCCGCCGTTCGGCATCGCGCAGATGGGCAAGTCCTTCCGCAACGAGATCACGCCCGGCAACTTCATCTTCCGAACCCGCGAGTTCGAGCAGATGGAGATGGAGTTCTTCGTCAAGCCGGGCGAGGACGAGAAGTGGCAGGAGTACTGGATGGAGCAGCGCTGGAACTGGTACACCGGCCTGGGCCTGCGCGAGGAGAACATGCGGTGGTACGAGCACCCGAAGGAGAAGCTCTCCCACTACTCCAAGCGCACCGCTGACATCGAGTACCGCTTCCAGTTCGGCGGCAACGAGTGGGGCGAGCTGGAGGGTGTCGCCAACCGCACCGACTACGACCTCGGCGCCCACGCCAAGGCCTCCGGCCAGGACCTCTCCTACTTCGACCAGGAGGCCGGCGAGCGCTGGACGCCGTACGTCATCGAGCCCGCGGCCGGTGTCGGCCGCGCGATGCTGGCGTTCCTGCTCGACGCGTACGTCGAGGACGAGGCGCCGAACGCCAAGGGCAAGCTGGAGAAGCGCACGGTGCTGCGCCTGGACCACCGCCTGGCCCCGGTGAAGGTCGCCGTCCTCCCGCTCTCCCGCAACCCGGAGCTCTCGCCCAAGGCGAAGGGCCTCGCCCAGGCGCTGCGGCAGAACTGGAACATCGAGTTCGACGACGCGGGTGCCATCGGCCGCCGCTACCGCCGCCAGGACGAGATCGGCACGCCGTACTGCGTGACCGTCGACTTCGACACGCTTGAGGACAACGCGGTCACCGTCCGCGAGCGGGACTCGATGAAGCAGGAGCGGGTGTCGCTGGACCAGATCGAGGGGTACCTCGCGGGGCGTCTGGTCGGCTGCTAGGCGTGTGACCGGGTCGGCGTCCGCCCGGCTCGGATGAGGGGCCGGCTGCGGGTTGTCGTCCGCGGCTGGTCGCGCAGTTCCCCGCGCCCCCACGGGGCTCGGGGAACTCGGCGTTCACAGGTCCAGGTCGACGTACAGTGCCGCGTGGTCCGACGCCTCGGTGAGTTTCGACGTCACCGTGTCGAAGGACTTGATGCCGGGCGCGAAGATGCCGCGGGTCTCCAGGCCCACGTGCTGGACCTCGTGCCACAGCGGCGGCGGCAGCAGCAGGTAGTCGATCTTGTCCTGGAGCCGGGTGCACGGCTCGTGCGTGCCGGGCTCCCCGTGGTAGGAGGGGTGGCTCATGACGTCGCGCAGCCCGGTGGCCAGCAGCTGTGCCACCGCGTCGCTCTCCGGGGCGTCGTTGAGGTCCCCGGCGACCATGACGTGCGGGGTGCGTTCCGCCGCCTCCCGGTAGATCTCCGCGACCCGCCTGGCCTGGGCCAGCCGTAGCTCGGGATCGTCACGGAACTTGCTCTTGAGGTGGTTGCCCAGGATCACCAGCGGCGTTCCGTCCAGCTGGATCTCGAACTCGGGGCAGTCACGGCTGAACAGCCGGTCGGCCGGGTGGTCCGGGTCGGTGTCGAAGAGGTGGGACCGGACGGACGTGATCGGGTGCCGGCTGAGGATCCCGATGTCGATGCCCCGCGGGTCGTTGCCGTCGATCAGCAGGTTGTACGGGTAGGGCCGTCTGCCCAGCGCGTCCGCCAGGACCTGGGTGTTGAAGCGCTCCAGGGTCAGCCG
Source organism: Streptomyces sp. NPDC051987 (assembly GCF_040680735.1). Classification (NCBI taxonomy): domain Bacteria; kingdom Bacillati; phylum Actinomycetota; class Actinomycetes; order Kitasatosporales; family Streptomycetaceae; genus Streptomyces; species Streptomyces sp. NPDC051987. The sequence goes on from NZ_JBFAXI010000054.1 coordinate 30,573, forward strand.
GTCCTCGACCTCCACGGTCAGCAGGATGTCGGCGTCGACCTCCGCGACCACCCGGCCGGTGTTGCGCACCGTGCTCATGTCCAGGTCGTCCTGCGCGAGTTCGGCCCACCCCGTCCACGAACCCCGGCCGGTGGCGGTGATCTCGACGTGCGGGGTCCGTGGCGGCCCGGACGTCTCGAAGAGCCCGGTGTGCTTCCCCGGGCGGGACTGGTTGATGACGATCGGCGGCGGCCCCTTCGGGTCCGGGTGCCTGGGGTCGTCGATGTCGTACGCCCGGTAGGCCGTGATGATCCGGGCGATCTCCGCCTTGTCGGCGTCCGAGTACGCCGGCAGGTCGAGCAGGTCGACCAACCTGGCGAAGTCGGCGAGGAGTTGTTCCCGGTCGGCCGGGTTCTCCAGCCGGAAGGCCGTGGGCCGGCGGAAGAGGTTCTCCATGTTGAACGTGGCGATCCGGATGCTCATGCGGGCCTCCTCGGCGGCGCGAGAGCACCGAGGGAAACGGCCGGCGGCAGGCGCCGCCGGTGACTGCTCGCCGGCAGTTCCATTCTCGGAGCCCGGCCGGTGTCTGTCGAACGGAGGGCCCGGCCGCCCGCGCCGCCGGCCGCACGGCGCCGCCGGGGCTCAACGCCTCTGGAGGGACTTGACGTTGTCGCCGAAGGTCCAGTTCTTCGAGCCGTCCCAGTTGACCGACCAGGTCATCAGGCCTTTGAGGGACGTGCCGTAGTGGTTCCAGGCCTGGGCGACCAGGGACGGCGACAGGTAGCCGCCGCCCGCCCCGGACTGCGCGGGCAGGCCCGGGACCTGCTTGTCGTACGGGACCTTGATGGTCGTACCCTGCACGACCAGGCCCTTGTTGAGGCAGTCGGTCTGCGCGGTGAAGCCCGCGACCGTGCCGGCGGCGTAGGAGTCGCCGGAGCAGCCGTACATGCTGCCGTTGTAGTACTGCATGTCGAGCCACCACAGGCGGCCGTTGTCGGCGTACTTCTTGATGACGGGCAGGTAGGCGCCCCAGATCGAGCCGTAGGTGATGCTGCCTCCGGTGACGTACGCCGTCTCCGGGGCCATCGTGAGGCCGAAGCCGGACGGCATCCGGGCGAGGACCCCGTCGATGATGCGGATCAGGTTGGCCTGGGACGTGGAGAGTTGGGTGATCGAGCCGCTGCCCACCAGGCCGGTCTCGATGTCGATGTCGATGCCGTCGAAGTTGTACGTCTTCAGGATCGGGACGATCGTCGAGACGAACCGGTCGGCCACCGTGGCGGAGCTGAGGTCGATGCCCGCGGCCGCGCCGCCGATCGACAGCAGGATGGTCTGGCCCGACGCCTTCGCCGCGCACATCTGCGCGGGCGTGGCCACCTTCACGCCCGTGTCCATGCCGTCCTCCCAGAGGGCGGTCCCGTCCGAACGGATCACGGGGAAGGCAGCGTCGACGACGTTGTAGCCGTGGGCGGCGATCCGGGAGTCGGTGATCGGGGTCCAGCCGAACGGCGGGTGGACGCCGTTGGCCGAGCCGTCCCAGTTCTCCCAGTAGCCCTGCAGCACCTTCCCAGCGGGGCGGGACTTGACCGCGCAGGTGTCGGCGGCGGAGGCGGCGGGCGCGGTGGCGAGCGCGAGCGGGGCGAGGACGGCCGTGGTGAGGCCGGCGGCGAGCAAGCGCAGCGTACGGCGGAGCATGCGGTTCCTCCCGGTGGGGGTGCGGTGAGGTGTCGTATGCATGACAGTGCGCGTGGTCCAGACCTTGCGTCAATAGGTCTGGACCATTTCACGGTGGCGGCGTGGATCCGTGGCGGTGCGGGCCCGAGGTGACGGGGCTATGAAATGACAGATATTGAAATCTGTCAGCTGTCATGCCAAGGTGGATGCCATGACGATTCAGACCCGTTCCCTCGGATCCGCCGGCCCCCAGGTCTCCGTCCTCGGCCTCGGCTGCATGGGCATGTCCGGTATCTACGGCGAGGCGGACCGTGCCGAGTCCGTCGCCACCATCCACGCCGCGCTGGAGGCCGGCGTGACCCTGCTCGACACCGGCGACTTCTACGGCATGGGCCACAACGAGCTCCTGATCTGCGAGGCCCTGCGCACCGCCCCGGCCGCCCTGCGGGAGAACGCGCTGCTCAGCGTGAAGTTCGGCGCCCACCGCGCCCCGGACGGCAGCTGGCTCGGCTACGACGCCCGCCCGGCCGCCGTGAAGACCTGGGCCGCGTACTCCCTCCAGCGCCTCGGCGTCGACCACATCGACGTCTACCGGCCCGCACGGCTCGACCCGGACGTGCCGATCGAGGAGACCGTCGGCGCGATCGCCGAACTCGTCGAGCAGGGATACGTCCGCCACATCGGGCTGAGCGAGGTCGGCGCGCAGACCATCCGCCGGGCCGCCGCCACCGCCCCGATCGCCGACCTGCAGATCGAGTACGCGCTCATCTCCCGCGGCCCCGAGCGGGAGATCCTGCCCACCCTGCGCGAGCTGGGCATCGGCGTCACCGCGTACGGCGTGCTCTCCCGCGGGCTGATCTCCGACCATGTCCAGGCCGGCCAGGGCTTCGCCGCCGACGACTTCCGCGCCCACTCCCCGCGTTTCCAGGGCGAGAACCTCCAGCACAACCTCACCCTGGTCGAGTCCCTGCGCAAGATCGCCGAGCAGAAGGGCGTCTCCGTCGCCCAGATCGCCATCGCCTGGGTGCTTGCCCAGGGCCCGCGGCACGGCACGGACATCGTGCCGCTGGTCGGCGCCCGCACCCGCGAGCGGCTCGGCGAGGCCCTCGGCGCCCTGGACGTGACCCTGGACCCGGCCGACCTCGCCGCCATCGAGGCCGCCGTGCCCGCGGACGCGGCGGCCGGCGAGCGGTACGCCCCCGCGCAGATGGCGATGCTCGACAGCGAGCGCTGAGCGCGGCGCCAGGTACCGTCTAGGGCATGGCAGCGACGTCCCCGACCCCGACCCCGGCCCTGACCGCCGAGCGCATCCTGGAGGCGACCGAGGAGGTACTGCGCCGGCACGGCCCGGCCAAGGCCACCGTGGTGGACGTGGCCCGCGCGCTCGGCGTCAGCCACGGCAGTGTCTACCGGCACTTCAGGACCAAGGCGGCGCTGCGCGACGCGGTGACGAAGAGGTGGCTGGACCGCACCTCGGAGCGGCTGTCCGGCATCGCGGCCGGGGGCGGGGACCCGCGGACCCGGCTGCGGGACTGGCTGCGGGCCCTGTTCGAGGCGAAGCGGCACAAGGCGGGAGCCGACCCGGAGCTGTTCGCCACCTACCTGGTGCTGGCCGACGAGAGCGGCCCGGCGGTCACCGGACACCTGACCGACCTGACGGCCCAGCTGACGGAGATCGTCCGGGACGGGGTCCGGGCGGGTGTCTTCACCGCGCCCGACCCCGCCGCCGCGGCCCGGACCGTCTTCCAGGCCACCGGCCGCTTCCACGACCCGGCCTATGCCCGGGAGTGGGAGCGGCCGGAGGCCGAGGCGGACTTCGGGGCGCTGGTGGAGCTGCTGCTGCGCGGCCTCAGCTCACCTTGACGGTCACGACCGGGGAGTAGACCTTCTTGCCGACCGCCGAGATCCGCAGGTGCTCGGTGCCCACGGTGTTGAGCTTGGCGGTCAGCGAATAGGTGTGGCCGCTCCTGGTCTTCGTGCTCGCCCTGAGCGGGAACCACTTGCCGCCCTTCTGGTGCTGGAGCACCAGCGGGAACCCGGTCCGCAGTCCCTTCGTCTCGCCGGTGAAGGTCACCGAACCGCCGGCCTTGACCGAGGTCGTGCTCGCCTTGACCGTGATCGAGGGCATGACCGACGGCGACGGGCTCGGCTTCGGCTTGGCCTCGGCGGCGAGGGCGCCGGCGCCGCCGGCCGACAGCAGGGCCAGGGAGAGCGCACCCGCGGCGAGGGTCCGGGAGATCTGGCGCTGGATGGTGTGCATGGATGTGCTCCTGTCGAGTGACGACGGGGACCACTCCAGGCTTGGCCGGGCCGGACCCGGCGGCGACCCGGACGGCCCCGCCCGCCGCGCTCGCACCGCCTGTGGTTCCGGTGAAGTCCGCAGGTGGCGAAGGGTGCGCCGACCTCGTGGTCCGTGCCGGGAAGCTCACCCGGACGGCGTAACGCGCGGGCAGTGCCCCCGGCCCGACGGCCGCACCGTGACCCGCCCGGAGGCGTCCGTCAACGCGAGGGCTGGGCGCCCGCGGGGTCCACGGTGGCCTGGTGGGCCTCGGCCAGATGTTCCTGCGCCTTGAGCCAGGGCAGGAACTGCGCGCCCTTGCGCCAGCCGCAGGTGTCGCACGCGATCGTGCGCTGCACACCCGTGCGCTGCACCCGGACCACGTGCTCCCGGCCGTGCCGGTCCCAGCGGCTGACCTTGCTCTCGTCGATCTGCGACATTGACGCCTCCGGAGTCTGTGCCCGGTCTGCTGTTCCGTCTGCTGTTCGGCACGTGCCGACGGGCGCGCCGACGGCAAGGAGTGTGCAGCAAGACCAACATCAACGGGGTTTCGTTCACCGGGTTTTGACGGGCACGCTCCCGGAGTTCACACGGCGGCCCGGCCCGGCCGCGCGGGAAGCGCCGCAGCTCCGGCCGCTCCGGCTGGGCCTTTTGCCCGCTCCCGTCCCAACCGCCCGATCATGAAGCCGACTTGGTCTACCGGCGGAAACCCTGGACAGGGAATTGACCCTGGCTCAAGATGAAAGCGACCTTGTGAAGCGGCCACCGGCACGGAGAGGCGATGCTGCCGGATCCTCAACGTTTCCTGGCCGTTGCCGGCCGCCGGATCGCGCGCGCCGAGGGCGCGGCCCAGGCCGTCCGTGAGCTGTACCGGGTGACGGTCCCGGACCTGGCGGACGGGATGTTCGTCTACCTCGGCGACCGGTCGACGGACCGGTCGGAACCGGAGCGCCTGGAGTTGGACGGCGTGCCCGCCGAACTCGGCGGCCTCGTGGGCGGGGTGCCCCCGCAGTCGAGACCGGTGGCGCCCGACGGCGAGCTCGCCGCGGCCCTGCGCTGCGGCAGGGCGCGCGGCCGGGGTCCGGACGACACGGACAAGGCCCTGGAGGAACTCCTCGGGACAGCCGTCCGGCTCCCGCAGGGGAACCGGGTCGTGCTCGCCCCGCTGCGCGCCCCCGACGCCGTCGTCGGCGTGGCGGTGTTCCTGCGGCGCCCGGACCGGGAGGACTTCGTGGCGGACGACATCGCCCTGGCCGACGCGCTGTCGGCGCAGACCGCGCTCGGCGTGCGCGAGGACGCCCTGGACACCCAGCCGCCCGCCGCGCCCAAGGCGCCGGACGAGGACCGGCTGCGCTACGTCGGCGCCGCCACCCGGCGGATCGCCCGCGGCTTCGACACCGACGAGATCGTGCTCGGCCTGTGCCGGGCCGCCGTACCGACGTACTCCGACGCGGCCCTCGTCTACCTGCGCGACCCGCTCCCGGTCGGCGACGAACGCCCCAACGGCCCGGCCGTGCTCCGGCTGCGCCGCACCGACCGGCTCAAGGGCCCCGGCGCCGAGCTGGTCTGGCCCGTGGAGACGGTGGACGACGAGCAGGACGACCTGGACGCCTCCGACTGGAGCGAGGTGGTGCCCGGCGGCGCCCTCGCCGAGGTGCTGCGCGGCGTCCGGCCGGTGTTCGCCGACACCCCGCCGACCCGGGCCGCACTGGGCGAACTCGTCGGCGAGGACAGCGCGCTGAACGACTGGGTGGGCACGCACGCGATCCTCGCCCCGCTGCGCGGCCGGCGCCGGGTCACCGGCGCGGTCGTCTTCCTGCGCCGCCCCGAGCGCCCGGCGTTCGAGCCCGCCGACCTGCTGGTCGCCGCCCAGCTCGCCACCCACACCGCGCTCGGCGTCGACAAGGCCGTCCTGTACAGCAGGGAGGCCTTCATCGCCGACCGGCTGCAGCGCGCCATGCTGCCGCAGACGCTGCCCCGGCCCACCGGCGTCCGCCTCGCCTCCCGCTACCTGCCGGCCGCCGAGACCGCGCGCGTCGGCGGCGACTGGTACGACGCCATCCCGCTGCCCGGCAGCAGGGTGGCGCTGGTCGTCGGCGACGTCATGGGCCACTCCATGACCTCGGCCGCCGTCATGGGCCAGCTGCGCACCACCGCGGTGACCCTGGCCGGCCTCGACCTGCCCCCGCAGGAGGTGCTGCACCACCTCGACGAACAGGCCCAGCGGCTCGGTACCGACCGCATGGCCACCTGCCTGTACGTCGTCTACGACCCCGTCTCGCACCGCATGACCGTCGCCAACGCCGGCCATCCGCCGCCGATCCTGCTCTACCCGGGCGGCAAGACGGAGGTCCTCTCGGTGCCGCCGGGCGCCCCGATCGGCGTGGGCGGCATCGACTTCGAGGCGGTCGAGCTGGACGCGCCCACCGGGGCCACCCTGCTCCTGTACACCGACGGCCTGGTGGAGTCCCGGCTGCGCGACGTGTGGACCGGCATCGAGCAGCTGCGCGAGAAGCTCGCCGCCACCGCCCAGCTGACCGGCCCCGACCGGCCGCCGCCGCTCGAAGCGCTGTGCGACGAGGTGCTCGACATGCTCGGGCCGGGCGACCGGGACGACGACATCGCGCTGCTCGCCGCCCGCTTCGACGGCATCGCGCCCAGCGACGTGGCGTACTGGACGCTGGAGCCGGAGGCCGGCGCCCCCGGCAAGGCCCGCCGGCTGACCCGGCAGGCGCTGGCCGGCTGGGGCCTGGAGGACCTCACCGACACCGCCGAGCTGCTGGTCAGCGAGATCGTCACCAACGCCGTACGGCACGCCTCCCGGCCGATCAGCCTGCGGCTGCTGCACACGGACGTGCTGCGCTGCGAGGTCGGCGACGACGTGCCGCAGCTGCCGAGGCTGCGGCAGGCGAAGGCCACCGACGAACACGGCCGGGGCCTGTACCTGGTGCACCGGCTGGCCCGGCGCTGGGGCACGACGCGGTTGGGGACGGGCAAGATCGTGTGGTTCGAGCTGGGGGGTGGCGGCGGCTGAGTTCGCCGCGCTTCGCCGGCCCCTCCGTGGCGCTGCCGTACGGGACGCCGCCCACGGGGTGTCCGTCAGCGCACCGTGCGGGGCAGGCGCAGGCTGAGCAGGGTGGTCAGGACCACCAGGGCCAGTTGGGTCAGCAGGGTGGTGACGAGGGCGTCCCGCATGCCGTGGTGCGGGACCAGGGAGAGGAAGAGGGTGCCCAGGGTGGCCACGCCGAGGGCGAGCGCGGACTGCTGCGTGGTGACCATCACGCCGCTGCCCACCCCGGCCCGCGCGGGCGGCACCTCCGACATCACCAGGCGCAGCACGTTGGGCAGTTGCAGGGCCTGACCGGCACCGGCGACCGCCACCCCGGGCAACAGCCCGGCGAAGTCCAGGTGCGGCCAGTCCCGCCGGGCCGCGAGCACGACGAGGACCAGTCCGGCCGCCTGGATCACGGACCCGGCGGTCACCACCCGGCTGCCGTACCGGGCGATCAGCCGCGGCCCGGCGAGCGAGACGAACAGGAAGGTCACCGCCATCGGCGCCAGCGCCAGCCCCGCCCGGACCGGACCCAGGTGCTCACCGCTCTGCAGCGCCACGGCGATCACGAACATGAACCCGCTGAACCCGATCGAGAACGGCACCATCAGCACCAGCCCCCGGCGCAGCGAGTCGAGTGCGAACAGGCTCGGCGGCACCAGCGGGGTGCGGCCCGCGCGGTCGGCGCGGCGCTCCACGGCGTAGAAGGCGCTCGCGACGCCCGGGAACGCGGCCAGCGACAGCCAGGTCCACAGCGGCCAGCCCGCGGCCCGGCCCTCGGTGAGCGGGGCGAGGAGCGCGAGCAGGGCGGCGGCGAGCAGCACCGTCCCGGGTCCGTCGACGGGCTCCGGGCGCTGCGACCGGGTCTCCGGCACGAACCGCGCGCCGAGCACCAGCCCGACGACCACGACCGGCACGTTGACCAGGAACACGGACCGCCATCCCGTCCCGGCGATGTCGGCGGCGACCAGCACACCGCCGAGGATCTGCCCGGCGACCATGGACAGGCCCGCGGTGGCCCCGTACAGGCTCATGGCGCGGGCGCGGCGGCCGCCGCTGGTGGCGGCCTGGATGGTGGCGAGGACCTGCGGGAGCATCGCGGCGGACGCGGCGCCCTGGGCGACCCGGGCGGCCACCAGCGTCCAGGCGCTCGGCGCGAGCCCGCAGGCCAGCGAGGTCAGCCCGAACGCGGCCATGCCGCCGAGGAAGAGCCGGCGGCGCCCGAACAGGTCGCCGAGCCGGCCGCCGAGCACCAGCAGCACGGCGTAGGCGACGCCGTACCCGGCGACGACGAGTTCCAGGACCGCCTCGCCCGCGTGCAGGTCGGCGCCGATGGTGGGCAGGGCCACGTTGACGATGAAGAAGTCGATGAGGGGAAGGGCCGCGGCCAGCAGGACGGTGAACAGTCCGGGGCCGCCCAGCGCCGGTGGTGCCGCGGCGGACCGGACGGGCGCGGTGGTGACGGTTTCGGTCATGCGTCGAGCCTGCGGCCGCGCTCAGGCTGGTACCAGAGTCTTCTTGTCCTGGTAGCAGAAGTACCTGGCAACAGGATCCGCGACACGGCAGTCTGGAGGCATGACGACGACGGCGCAGGAGACGACGGACCTTTCCAGGACGGCGGCCCCGGGCCGGGGCGCGGCGATCCGGCGGCAGGAGCTGGCCGCGTTCCTGCGCAGCCGCCGTGAGCGGATCAGCCCGGAGGAGGTGGGCCTGGTGCGGGGCACCCGCCGCCGCACCCCCGGCCTGCGCCGCGAGGAGGTCGCGCAGCTCTCCGCGGTCGGCGTCACCTGGTACACCTGGTTGGAACAGGCCCGGGACATCCAGGTCTCCGTGCAGGTCCTGGACGCCCTCGCCCGCACCCTGCGGCTGGACGGCAGCGAGCGCGCCCACCTCTTCCAGCTGGCCGAAGCCGTCGACCCGACGCCGGCCGCGAGCTGCACGGGCGTCACCCCGGCCCTGCAGAAGCTGCTGCGCGCCCTGGAGCCGCTGCCGGCCTCCGTCCAGAACAGCCGGTACGACATCCTCGCCTACAACCGCACCTACGCCCGCCTGATGGGCGACCTCGACGCGGTCCCGCCCGAGGACCGCAACTCCATGATCCTCGTCTACACCCACCCCGACTGGCAGCGCTCCATCCTGCACCTGGAGGAGACCCGCCGCCTCATGGCCGCCAAGCTCCGCGCCTCCATGGCCGGGCATCTGGCCGAGCCCGCCTGGAAGATGCTGGTCAAGCGGCTGAGCGCGCAGTCCCCGGAGTTCCGCGAGAACTGGGAGCGGTACGAGGTGGTGGACCTGCGCGCCAGGACCAAGGAGTTCCTCAACCCCTACGTCGGCCGCCTCACCCTGGAACACACCGACCTGTTCCTGAACCAGGCGTCCGGGGCGCGCATGGTGACCTACGCGCCGGTGGACGACGACTCGCGTCGGCGCCTGGACCGGCTGTACGAGCTGGTGTGCGCCGGATAGTCGAACTCCCGCCCGTGCCACGGGAACGCGTTCGCGTACTTGAGTACCCGTACTCAGGACCGGGGCGCGGTCCGTCCCCGACGATGCCTGGAGGCAGAGGAACCGACGACCGGCCACGGGGGAGACAGACGATGGAATCCGGCCCGGCCCGCACCGTTGTCCGGCTGATGCTCGCCAACCGCCTGTCGGTGGCCTACCTCGTCCTGGTCGCCGTCGTCATCGCCAAGGCCGTCGTCGACGCGGACCACGCGGACGACCACGGCTCCGACTACGCCTGGCTCTGGCCGCCGCTGGTCACCTTCCCGGTGTTCCCGCTGGTCTCGGCGCTCGGCAGGACGGCCTGGCCGGGGGACACCCCCGACTGGTTCTTCGTCACCGCGGTCGTCGTCTCGGCCCTCCTGCAGTCCCTGGTGCTGGGCGCCCTGCGCCAGGCCGTCCTCGCCCGGCACCGCCGCTCGCTCCGTTCCTGCTGAGGCGCGGCGAACCCGGTGCACACGGTGTGCACGCGGCGAACCCGGTGGCGGACGTCCGTCAGACCCGCTCCGCCGTTCCCACGGCCGCGCGGATCTCCGGTGACTGCAGGCGCTCCGCGGCACGCTCGGCGGTGGCGCGGGCCCAGCGGCCGTTGGTCACCGCGCCCAGCAGCAGCACCGCGAGACCGCAGCCGGCCAGGATCCACCAGCCGGGGCGGGCGGCGGCCACGAACCGGTCGGCGTACGAGGACGAGCCGATGCCGGAGGCCAGGACCGCGCCGATCACCGCGACGCCCAGGGTCTGGCCCAGCTGGCGGCTGGTGGAGGCGACCGCGGCGGCTACGCCGGCCTGGGCCCTCGGCATGCCCGACACCGCCGTGTTGGTGATCGGGGCGTTCACGAAGCCGAAGCCGATGCCGAAGAGGACGTAGCCGATGACGAGGGCGGTGTCCGAGGTCTCCGCCTCGAACGCGGCGAACAGGACGGCGCTCGCGGTCATCGCGGCACCGGCGATCACCAGCGGCAGGCGCGGCCCGCGGCTGCCGACCAGGCGGCCCGCCAGCGGCGCGCACAGGAACATCGGGACCGCCATCGGCAGCATCCACAGGCCGGCGTGCAGGGCGTCGAGACCGCGCACGTTCTGCAGGTAGAGCGTGGACAGGAAGAGGAAGCCGCCGAGCGAGGCGAACGCGCTGATCGCGGTCACGGTGGCGCCGCTGAACGGCACGGAGCGGAAGAACCGCAGGTCGATCAGGGGTTCCTCGCGCCGGGGTTCGTACCACAGGAGGCCCAGCAGGGCGGCGAGGGCCACCGCGGCGAAGGGGAGGACGGTGCCCGTGCCCGCCGTCGGCGCCTCGATGATCGCGTAGGTCAGGGAGCCGAACAGGGCGATGACCAGGGTCTGTCCGAGCGGGTCGGGGCGGCGGGCCTTGGGCGCCCGGGACTCCGGCACGAAGCGCAGGGTGAGCAGCACGGCCGCGAGGCCCACCGGGATGTTGACCCAGAAGATCGCGCGCCAGCCGACCGACTCCACGAGCAGTCCGCCGACCAGCGGCCCGGCGGCCATGGAGATGCCGACCACCGCACCCCACACGCCGATCGCGCGGGCCCGCTCCCGCGGGTCGGTGAAGGTGTTGGTGATGATCGACATGGCGACCGGGTTGAGCATCGACCCACCGACCGCCTGGACCATGCGGAACGCGATCAGCGAGTCGAGGTTCGGCGCGAGGGAGCAGAGCAGCGAGCCGAGCGAGAAGACGACCAGGCCCGTCATGAAGACCTTCTTGCGGCCGACCCGGTCGCCCGTGGAACCGGCGAGCATCAGCAGCGAGGCCAGCACCAGCGTGTACGCGTCGATCGTCCACTGCAGCCCGGCCGTCGAGGCGTGCAGCTCGCGCTGCATGGACGGCAGGCCGACGTTGAGGGCGGTCGTGTCGAGGCTCACGATGAGCAGGCTCATGCAGCAGATCGCGAGGACGAGCATGCGACGGCGGGGACTGAGCTCGGGCATGGCGCCATCGTACGCCTGTTTCGATAGTGCGTCTAACTAATGAGTGTTGCATGATCACGGCCGGGTGCCCACGGCCGAGCACCGCGCGGCGTACGGGACAATGGGGGAATGCCCGAGCCCACGTCCCCCCTCCAGATCGGCCCGCACACCGTCCGCCCGCCGGTCGTCCTCGCGCCCATGGCGGGGATCACCAACGCGCCCTTCCGCACCCTGTGCAGGGAGTTCTCCGGCGGCAAGGGCCTGTTCGTCAGCGAGATGATCACGACGCGGGCGCTGGTCGAGCGCAACGAGAAGACCATGCAGCTGATCCGCTTCGACGAGAGCGAGCAGCCCCGGTCCATCCAGCTCTACGGCGTCGACCCGGCCACCGTCGGCAAGGCCGTCCGCATGATCGCGGAGGAGGGCCTGGCCGACCACATCGACCTGAACTTCGGCTGCCCGGTCCCGAAGGTGACGCGCAAGGGCGGCGGGTCGGCCCTGCCGTACAAGCGCAACCTGCTCCGCGCGATCCTGCGCGAGGCGGTGAGCGGCGCCGGCGACCTCCCGGTCACCATGAAGATGCGCAAGGGCATCGACGACGACCACATCACCTACCTCGACGCCGGCCGGATCGCCGTCGAGGAGGGCGTCACCTCGATCGCCCTGCACGGCCGCACCGCCGCCCAGCACTACGGCGGCACCGCCGACTGGGAGGCCATCGCCCGGCTGAAGGAGCACGTCCCGGAGATCCCGGTGCTCGGCAACGGCGACATCTGGTCGGCCGAGGACGCGCTGCGGATGGTGCGGGAGACGGGCTGCGACGGCGTGGTCGTGGGACGCGGCTGCCTGGGCCGGCCGTGGCTCTTCGCGGACCTGGTGGCCGCCTTCGAGGGCCGTCCGGGGGACGTCCTGCAGCCGTCCCTGCGCGAGGTCGCCGACGTCATGGTCCGGCACGCGACCCTGCTCGGGGAGTGGCTCGGCGACGAGTCCAAGGGCGTGGTCGACTTCCGCAAGCACGTCGCCTGGTACCTCAAGGGGTTCGCGGTCGGCAGCGAGATGCGCAAGAAGCTCGCCGTCACCTCCTCGCTGGCCGACCTCCGCGCCGGCCTGGACGAACTGGACCTCGACCAGCCCTGGCCCGCCGGCGCCGACGGGCCCCGCGGCCGGACGTCCGGCAACAACCGGGTGGTGCTGCCGGACGGCTGGCTGAAGGACCCCTACGACTGCGCGGGCATCGGCGAGGACGCGGAACTGGACACGTCCGGGGGCTGAGCGGCCCGGAGGGTCGCGGGCCGTGTCCGGCATGCGGCTGCGCCGCGCGGGCGGGACCGGCCACGGCCGTGCCGCGGCCGGACGACGGCGCGTCCCGGCACGTCCCGCGGAGCGCTCAGTTGACCTTCGGGTGCGCGGTGGAGCCGTACGCCGTCAGGAACTTGTCGCGGAACGCGCTCATCTTCCACACCGGGGCGTCGTGCGCCGGGCGCAGACCGTCGGTCCAGTTCCAGGAGTCGATCGCGTCCAGCACCTTCGGGTCCTTGGCGACGATGGAGACGGGCACGTCACGGCTGGCGTGGTTGCCGCTGACCCGGGCGATCGGCTGGTGGTCGCCGAGGAAGACCAGGACCGTGTTGTCGTTGCCGTAGCGCTGCAGCCACTGGGTGAGGGCGGTCACCGTGTACTGCACCGACTTGCCGTACTCCTGGCGGGACTTGGTGGTGTCGGCGATCACGTCCGACGCCTTGTTGCCGGCCTTCTCGATGGCGTTGAAGACCGAACCGTCGCCCAGCCGGTCCCACGGCACCATCTTCGGGATCGGCGCCCACGGCTGGTGGCTGGAGGTCAGGATCACGAACGACATCCGGGACTTGCCGTCGGCCGGCTTCTTGCTGTGCACCCGGTCCTGGAACTGCTGGAGGGCGTACTGGTCGGGCATGGTCGACCAGCTGAACTTGGGCCCCTTGTAGCCGAGCTGGAAGGCGTTGTAGACCTTGTCGAGGCCGTAGAAGCTCTGCTCCGGCCAGCCCTTCTGGATGCCCGGCATCACACCGACCGTGTCGAAGTCACCGGTCTTCTTGAACGCCTTGGTCAGGCTCAGGTGGTCGCTGGCCATGACCGTCCGGTAGCGCTGCTGGTTGCTGACCCACAGCCCCGACATGGTGGTGGAGTGCCCGAGCCAGCTGCTGCCGCCGTACGTCGCCGACGTCAGCCAGCCGCTCTTCGCCGCGTAACCGGCCTTCTTCAGCATCGCCGTCTGCGCGTCCAGCGTCCTGTCGACACCGGGCGCCTCGATCGGGTCCTCGACCGCGCTGCGGCCGTAGCTCTCGATGAACGTGAAGATCACGTCCTTGCCGCGCAGGCCCGTCAGCAGCTGGTTGCCGGGGGTGTTCCCGAAGGCGTCCACCTTGGCGACCTTCCGGAACTCCGCCTCGTCGTGCAGGGTGTCCTTCACCTGACGGGCCTTGACCTCCAGCGTGGTCGCGGTGCTGTCGGCGGCGAGCGGCACACCGCCGGCGAGCTGCACGCCGAAGGAGGAGCAGGTGATCCAGACGACACCGGCGATCAGCGTGCCGCGGGTGGCCCGCCCGGGGTGCCGGGCGAGCAGATCGCTCAGCCGGATCGTCGCCAGCGCGAGCAGCACGCACAGCAGGAGCACGAGGAGCACGGCACCGACGCTGACGGCGAGGGTGGCCGTCCGGCCCAGCGTGTCCTCCAGGTACGACTCCGCGTCGCCGAGCAGGCTCCAGTCCAGGATGGCGTTGAAGCTCCGGCCGAGGTACTGCTTGAACCCCATGTCGAGGGCGTTGACCAGGGTCAGCGCCCCGAGCACCACGCCGAACACCGCGGCCAGCACGGTCCGGGGCCGCCGGGGCAGCGCCAGCGCGACGGCGGCCGCGATGATCCCCTCCGACGGCAGCCGCACGAACTTCGCGGGCCCGAGCGAGACGACGGTGTTCGGCATCACCAGTGCCGCGATCACGAGCGCGGCACAGAGCACGGTGACGCCGGCCGACAGCACGGTGGCCGCGGTCGGATGCGCACCGCGCCACACCGCCCGCCGCTCCCGAACCCGCCCACTCCACGCGGCCCACCCACGCCCCTGAGGACGAGAAACGCCCGGGACGGGGTCGGCCTCGACCCCGGCTTCGGGGGCGGGACCGGCTTGGGCGGCAGCTTCGGCCCCGGCTTCGGGGGCGGGATCGGCTTGGGCGGCAGCTTCGGGCTCGGCTTCAGATCCGGGGACGGCTGCGGATTCGGCGCCGGGTCCGGGGGCGGGTTCGCCCGCCGCTTGGGGCTCGGCTTCGGTTTCGGAGGCGGGTTCGGGTTCGTCCGCAGCCGGGGGTTCGGCTTCGGTTCGGGGGGCGGCTGTGGACTCGGCGCCGGATCCGGGGGCGGCTTCGGCGGCCGCTTCGGTTTCGGGAGCGGTTTCCGTGCCGGCTTCCGTGCCGGCTTCGGTCAGCGCGGCTGCTGCGGCCTGGGTCGGCTCGGCGGCGGTGGCCGGACCGGGCTCCGGAGTCCGGTCCGGGCCGGAAGCCGACGTCTCCGGCCCGGACTTCGGGGTCTCGGCCTCCTCCGGCAGGGTTGCGCGTTCGGACGGCCCGGACGGCGTGTCCGCTGGCTGGCGAATGCTCGTGTGCTGGGACAACCCGGAGGTCCTTCCGTGCGAGACCCGTGAAACGAAAGACGGCGGGCCGGCACTGGGAAGGCTCGGACCCGACAACGTCCCGTACGGCTCACACTTGGCCCCTGTTCAGGCCTTTCGGTAAACACCGGGCAAACTGCAGCGCCCCCTCAGAGGCGCGGGGCCGTGTCGGCCTGCGGCTCAGCCGCGTCGGCGCGACCGGTCCCCGCGCACCCGCAGGCCGCGCCCACACGCCCCTCTCACGCCCCGCCCACGGCAGTGAGCAGCGCCAGCGGCGCCGCCGCCGACCGCGACTCCCGCACGCACGCGTGCGGATACGGCACCGGCTCCGGATGCGAGTCCCTCCCGTACCCGGCCAGTACCTCCGGCAACCGGTGCCCGCCCGCCGTCGCCGCGTCCACCATCCCGTGCGCCACGGCCCGCGCCTCGTCGTGCAATCCGTACCGGGCCAGCCCCAGCGCGATCAGCGCGTTGTCGTGCGGCCACACCGACCCGCGGTGGTACGACAGCGGGTGGTACGCCGCCTGCCCCGCGGCCAGCGTCCGCACCCCCCACCCCGAGAAGAAGTCCGGCTCCAGCAACCGCCGTCCGACCACCTCCCCGTACTCCTTGTCCAGCAGCCCGGACCAGAGCAGGTGCCCGGCGTCCGAGGCGAGCGCGTCGACCTGGCGCCCCTCGCCGTCCAGCGCCAGCGCGGGGAAGGACGCCTCCCGCATCCAGAAGTCCTGCTGGAACCGGTCCCGGAGATCACCGGCGGCCTGTTCGAGCAGCGCGGCGTACGTCTCGTCCGCCCACACCGTCCGGGCCACCCACGCCGTCCGGCGCAGCGCGTCGTACGCGTACCCCTGCGCGCCCGCCGCCGTCACGGTCCCCACCGGCCGGGTGCCGTCGGCGGAGCAGATCGCGCCGGGGGAGTCCTTCCAGTTCTGGTTGGCGAGGCCGCCCTTGTCCGCGCGGTAGACGAGATAGCCGCGCGAGGTCAGCCCGCCGTGGTCGAGCATCCAGCCGACGGCGGCGCGCGCGTGGGTCTCCAGCCGCCTGGCCATGCCCAGGTCCCCGGTCTGTTCGACGTACGCGCCGAGCAGGATCAGGAACAGCGGTGTCGCGTCCACCGAGCCGTAGTAACGCCCGTACGGCACCTGCCCGAAGTGCGCCAGCTCGCCGTGGCGTACCTCGTGGACGATCTTCCCCGGCTGGGCCACCGAGTTCGCGCCGGTCTCGGTGGCCTGGGTGGCGGCGAGGGCGGGCAGGGTGGCGGCGGCCAGCTGCGGGCGGTAGGGGAGGGCGAACAGGGAGGTGAGGAGGGCGTCGCGGCCGAGCAGGGTGAGGAACCAGGGGGCCCCGGCGGCCGGGACCTTGAGCTCCTCGCCGTCCGGGCCGGTGGCCGGCACCTGGAGCGCGGCGAGGTCGCAGAGGCCGCGGGCGCAGGCCGCCGCCAGCTCCGGCCAGCCGGTCGGGAACGCCACGCCCTGCACGAACTCACCCTCCAGCGCGAGGAGTTGCTCGTTCAGCGCGGCGGGGTCGCGGGGCACCCGCAGCGCCCGTTTGTCGCCGTGCGGGCGCGCCATCACCCGCACCAGCAGTTCGACCGTGTCGTACGGTCCGAGTTCCAGCGTCCACACCATCCGGCGGGCGCCGGTCCCGGTCTCCTCCACGCCGTCGGGGGCCGGCTCGGCGGTGATGGCCGTACAGGACCGCCACTCGCCCCGGCGGTAGCCGAACTCCAGTCCGTCGTCGAGGACCTGGCGGGAGCGGACGGCGCCGGACTTGGTGTAGGTGCGGTGGTCGGCGCGGAGTTCGAACTGGTCGGTGAAGTCGGCGTCGGCGGTGATCGCGAGCCGGATCGTGGTCGGCACCGGGCGGTTGCTGGTGACCCGCAGGGACTCCACGAAGGAGCTGTCGCCGACCGCCTGTTCCCGGAAGAGCGTGTGCGCGGGCGGTTCCTGGCGCCCGCCGCGCGGGACCAGGACGCAGCGCGCGCCGTCCCCGTCGCCGACCGGGGTGAGCACCTCGGGCAGCGCCCCGTCGACCGTCAGCTGCCAGCGGCTGAGGTGCCGGGCGTCCCGTACGAATAACCCGTCCGGGGAACCGCCGCCCCGCACGCCGCTGATGTCGCCGCGGTCGTCCACGGCCGCGAACGTCGTGCCGTGCACGAGCAGATGATGCCGGTCCGTCATCCCCGGTCCCCTCCTTCGTTCCTCTGGTCGAACGTGCGGTGTCCGCCGAGGACACCTCGTTTTGTCAGCTCTTGTCCAGTTTTTGACGTTCGCTGTGTGGTGCTGCGTGCGGTGTGTGCCGCTGGTGGTGCAGGTCCAGGGCGAGCGCCGCCGTCCAGCTGAACCCGGTCGCGCCGCACGCCGCGCCGGTGTGCGGGTCGACGTACTCGGCGAACCCGCTGGCGTCGGCCGTCCGGACGACCGCCTCGGCGAGCGCGTCCGCCCGCTCCCGTTCGCCGTGCTCGCGCAGCCCCCGCTCCAGCAGCCAGCCGGTGTTGAACCAGGCGGGCCCGCGCCAGTAGCGGTGCGGGTCGAAGGCCTCACCGAGCAGGTCGTAACTGGGCACCAGGCGGGTGTCGGCGCCGAAGTGCGGGCCGTCCAGCGTGCGCACGAGCGCGGCGACGATCTCCCTGGGCAGCTCGGGCAGGAGAAGGGGGACCAGCCCGGACACGCCGCGCTCGTCGATCAGCTCCCCACCCGAGCCACGCGCGCCGCCCACGCCACGCGCGCCGCCCGAGTGGGCCAAGCCGCCGGCGCCGCCCGAGTCGCCCAGACCGCCCGTGCCCCCCAACCCGCCCGAGTCGCCCAGACCGCCCGTGCCCCCCAACCCGCCCGAGTCGCCCAGGCCGCGCGTGCCACCCAAGCCGCCCGCATCGGCCAAGCCGCCCGCGTCGCCCAGACCGTCCGCCCCGCCCGCGCTGCCCGCCCCGCCCGTGCGTGCCGGGCCGTGCCGGTCGCCCCCGGCTCCCCCGGCTTCCTCGGCTCTCCCGGCTCCCGCATCGCCCGTCCCGGCCAGCAGGTCGCGGCAGAGGAAGATCTCCCGCTCCGGGTCCCACAGCCGGTCCACCAGCGCCGTCGTCAGGCGCTGCGCCCGTGCGTGCCGGGCGGTGCCGGTCGCCCCCAGCTCCCGCGCGATGCGCGCGAGGGCGTGCTCGGAGGCGATGAGCAGCGCGTTGAAGGCGGGGTCCTCGACGGCGAACCCGCGGATCCGGTCGGCGTACCCGGCGTCCCGGTAGTCGGCCGCCAGCCGTACGTACCGCCCGTAGTCCAGGTCGGTCGGCCGGTCCTCGGCGGCGCCGTGGGCCAGGTCGGCGCGGCGGAAGGAGCGCGCGGGGGCCGGGGTGACCCGGGCCAGCGGGGCGTCCCAGCAGGGGCTGTTGTCCATACCCTGTTCCCAGGGGTGCACGACGGAGGCCAGCCCGCCCCCGCCCAGGTCCCGCCGGTGCAGCAGATAGCGGTGCCAGGCGGCGAGCCGTGGGTAGACGCCGGACAGGAAACCCCGTGCCCGCGACAGGCCCGGATCGGCGAGGTGCACCAGCCAGGCCGCCAGTGCGTGCACCGGTGGTTGCACGATCCCGGAGGTCTGTACGGTGCGCGGGGCGCCCGCAGCGCGCCCCGCGGTCGAGGAGCGCCAGAAGTCGGGGCTCGGGAAGTACGCGTCGAGGGGCACGGAGGGGTTGAACACGATGTGCGGGATCCGCCCGTCGCCCCACTGGGCGGCCAGCAGCGTCTCCAGCTCCGTCTGCGCGCGCAGCGGCGAGAGGTGCCGGAGGCCGATCGCGATGAACGCCGAGTCCCAGGACCACTGGTGCGGATACAGGCTCCGGGAGGGCACGGTCGAACAGCCGGTCCAGTTGTCGTCGAGCACCCGTGCGGCTCTGACGTGCAGGGACCGCCCTCCGCCGGTCGGTCGGGCGGCGCGGGCGGGCGGCGGATCGTATGCAGTCCCGCGGTCGAGCGCATGGGTGGTGAGCTGGGCAGTGCGATCCACTCGGGACTCCCCGAAGACGTCCGGCCGGCCGGGTTCGGCTGTGGCTACCGTAGGGTTACGTCTATTTAACACGCAAAACTCAATATGTAATGCAAGCTTGAGAAACACAAGGGGGTGCGCATGACCGGACGTCCCGGCAGGACCGGCAAGGGCGGCGGACAGGCGAGCGCCGGAGATCTGCTCGAACTCGTGCGCCACGGGCGGGCCGTGACCCGCGGCGCGCTCCAGCAGGCCACCGGGCTCTCCCGCGCGACCGTCGGCCACCGCCTGGACCGTCTGTTCCGCGCGGGCTGGCTGCGCGAGGGCGCCGGCGGCCCGGTCGACTCCCCGCTGGGCGGCCGCCCCTCCATCACCCTGGAGTTCGACGACTCGCACGCGGTCGTGCTCGCCGCCGACCTGGAGACCCGGCACGCCCGCGCCGCCGTGCTCTCCCTCACCGGCGAGCTGCTCGCCGAGCACTCCGGCACCCTGGTCATCCAGGACGGCCCGGACGCGGTGCTCGGCGAACTCGGCCGCTGGTTCGCCGAGCTGCTGGTGAAGGCCGGCCACCGTGCCGCGGAGGTGTGCGGGATCGGCCTGGCGGTGCCCGGCCCGGTCGACACGGAGACCGGCCGGGTGGTCCAGCCGCCGATCATGCCCGGCTGGGACGGCTACGACATACGGACCCGCCTGGCCAGGGCGTTCACCGAGCACACGGGTGCCCCGCCGGTCCCGGTCCTGGTGGACAACGACGCGAACCTGCTGGCGTACGGGGAGCAGCGCACCGGATACCCGGACTGCTCGGCGTTCGTCCTGGTGAAGGTCTCGACGGGTATCGGCGCCGGGGTCGTGGTGGACGGCTCGATCTACCGGGGCGTCGACGGCGGCGCCGGGGACATCGGCCACATCCGGGTGGGCGCGGAGGCGCAGTGCCGCTGCGGTTCGTACGGCTGCCTCGCCGCCGTCGCCAGCGGTGGCGCCGTGGCCCGTCGGCTGGCGGCGGCCGGGGTGCCCGCGGCCTCCGGCTCGGACGTGCGTGACCTGCTCGCCTCGGGTCACCCGGAGGCGGCCGCCCTGGCGCGGGAGGCCGGCCGCCTGGTCGGGGACGTGCTGGCGACGGTCGTGACCCTGCTCAACCCGGGCGTCCTGATGATCGCGGGCGACCTGGCGGGCACCCCGTTCCTCACCGGCGTGCGCGAACTGCTCTACCAGCGGGCGCTGCCCCGCTCCACCGCTCACCTGGACGTCGTGACCTCACGGCTGGGGGAGCGGGCCGGGCTGATCGGCGCCGGGGCCCTGGTCGTGGAGCACCTGTACGCGCCGGAGCGGGTGGAGGAACGGCTGCAGGCCCTGGGCGTGTGACCACCGCGCCCCGTCGGCCCGGGATGCGTGACGGCGAGCGGGGCCGATGCGGCCCGGGTGGGCGGCGGGCGCGGGGGCGCGGGGGCGCGGGGGCGCGGTGCGCGCGTGGCGGCGGAGGTGTCCGGCGAAGGTGTGTGACCGGCGCGTTTCCGGCGCGTTCTGATGTCCGTCGCCGCGTCCGCATGGTGAACTCGGACGGTCTGTGGCAGCGTGATTCTCGCCACCCTTGATAAGGGTTGCGCTCAGATGAGCGGATCATGGGCGACTGCACTTCTCCAAGGGGTGGCACTGGGTGCCACCCCTTGATCGTTCATCGATCGAAATCAGACGTGCAGGTAACCCGCTCATCTGAGCGGAAAGGTGTGGTGCTGAGTGGTCTTGCGTTCAAGAGGTGAAAACATCGGCCCGTCTCCGCTTGCCAAGCTTTGACTTTCGATCCACTGGCGGACGACTGGTTACGGGCGCATGACACGCAAGTAGACGTACCCAGGCGCCTTCGATCTGGGTATGTTCCTGGCCGTCAGGGCAGCCACCGAGTCTTCCAGGGAGTCGAGACCCGTGTCGGAAAACAAAGAACCCCACGCGGCGAAGTTCGTTTACGACTTCACCGAGGGAAACAAGGACCTCAAGGACCTCCTGGGCGGCAAGGGTGCCAACCTCGCCGAGATGACCAACCTGGGGCTCCCCGTTCCCCCCGGCTTCACCATCACGACGGAAGCCTGCAAGGTCTACCTCGACAGCGGCGAGGAGCCGGCGGCACTGCGTGACGAGGTGAGTGCGCACCTCGACGCCCTGGAAGAGCGGATGGGCAAGAAGCTCGGCCAGGCCGACAACCCCCTCCTGGTCTCGGTCCGCTCCGGCGCCAAGTTCTCCATGCCCGGCATGATGGACACGGTCCTGAACATCGGTCTCTCCGACACGTCCGTACAGGGCCTCGCCAAGCAGGCCGGCGACGACCGCTTCGCGTGGGACTCCTACCGCCGCCTCATCCAGATGTTCGGCAAGACGGTCCTCGGCGTCGACGGCGAGCTCTTCGAGGAGGCCCTGGACGCGGCCAAGGCGGCCAAGCAGGTCACCGTCGACACCGAGCTGGAGGCGGCCGACCTCAAGAAGCTCGTCACCAGGTTCAAGAAGATCGTCAAGACCGAGGCAGGCCGGGACTTCCCGCAGGACCCGCGCGAGCAGATGGACCTCGCGATCAAGGCGGTCTTCGAGTCCTGGAACACCGACCGAGCCAAGCTCTACCGCCGCCAGGAGCGGATCCCCGGCGACCTCGGCACCGCCGTCAACGTCTGCTCCATGGTCTTCGGCAACCTCGGCCCGGACTCCGGCACGGGCGTCGCCTTCACCCGCGACCCCGCCTCGGGCCACCAGGGCGTCTACGGCGACTACCTGCAGAACGCCCAGGGTGAGGACGTGGTCGCGGGCATCCGCAACACGGTCCCGCTGGCCGAGCTGGAGAACATCGACAAGAAGTCGTACGACCAGCTGATGCAGATCATGGAGACGCTGGAGAACCACTACAAGGACCTCTGCGACATCGAGTTCACCATCGAGCGCGGTCAGCTGTGGATGCTCCAGACCCGCGTCGGCAAGCGCACCGCGGGTGCCGCCTTCCGGATCGCGACCCAGCTGGTGGACCAGGGCCTCATCGACGAGACCGAGGCCCTCCAGCGCGTCACCGGCGCCCAGCTCGCCCAGCTGATGTTCCCGCGCTTCGACGAGCAGGCGAAGACCCAGCAGGTCGGCCGGGGCATCGCCGCCTCGCCGGGCGCGGCGGTCGGCAAGGCGGTCTTCGACTCGTACACCGCGGTGAAGTGGTCCCGCTCGGGCGAGAAGGTCATCCTGGTCCGCCGCGAGACCAACCCCGACGACCTGGACGGCATGATCGCCGCCGAGGGCATCCTCACCTCCCGGGGCGGCAAGACCTCGCACGCGGCCGTGGTCGCCCGCGGCATGGGCAAGACCTGCGTGTGCGGCGCGGAGGAGCTGGAGGTCGACACCAAGCGCCGGCGCATGACCGTCCCCGGCGGCCACGTGGTCGAGGAGGGCGACGTCATCTCCATCGACGGCTCGTCCGGCAAGGTCTACCTGGGCGAGGTGCCCGTCGTACCCTCCCCGGTCGTCGAGTACTTCGAGGGCCGGATGCACGCGGGCGCCCAGGACGCCGACGAGCTGGTCGAGGCCGTCCACCGCATCATGGCCTTCGCCGACCGCAAGCGTCGGCTGCGGGTGCGCGCCAACGCCGACAACGCCGAGGACGCCCTGCGCGCCCGCCGCTTCGGCGCCCAGGGCATCGGCCTGTGCCGCACCGAGCACATGTTCCTCGGCGACCGCCGCGAACTGGTGGAACGCCTGATCCTGGCGGACACCCAGGAGGACCGCGAGGAGGCCCTGAACGCCCTTCTCCCGCTCCAGAAGAAGGACTTCGTCGAGCTCTTCTCGGCGATGGACGGCCTCCCGGTGACGGTCCGTCTCCTCGACCCGCCGCTGCACGAGTTCCTCCCGGACATCACGGAGCTCTCGGTCCGCGTGGCGCTCGCGGAGTCCCGCCAGGAACCCCACGAGAACGAGCTCCGCCTCCTCCAGGCGGTCCACCGCCTGCACGAGCAGAACCCGATGCTCGGCCTGCGCGGCGTCCGCCTCGGCCTGGTCATCCCCGGCCTGTTCACGATGCAGGTCCGCGCCATCGCCGAGGCCGCCGCGGAGCGCAAGAACGCCAAGGGCGACCCGCGCGCCGAGATCATGATCCCGCTGGTCGGCACGGTCCAGGAGCTGGAGATCGTCCGCGAGGAGGCCGACCAGGTCATCGCGGAGGTGGAGGCGGCGACGGGCACCAGCCTGAAGCTGTCGATCGGCACGATGATCGAACTCCCGCGGGCCGCGCTGACGGCGGCCCAGATCGCCGAGGCGGCCGAGTTCTTCTCCTTCGGCACGAACGACCTGACCCAGACGGTCTGGGGCTTCTCGCGCGACGACGTCGAGGCCTCCTTCTTCACCGCCTACCTGGAGAAGGGCATCTTCGGCGTCTCCCCGTTCGAGACGATCGACCGGGACGGCGTCGGCTCCCTCGTCGCGGCGGCGGCGAAGGCCGGCCGCGCCACCCGCCCGGACCTCAAGCTGGGCGTCTGCGGCGAACACGGCGGCGACCCGGAGTCGGTCCACTTCTTCCACGAGGCAGGCCTGGACTACGTCTCCTGCAGCCCGTTCCGCATCCCGGTGGCCCGCCTGGAAGCGGGCCGCGCGGCCACCGAGTCGACGGGCAGCGACCACCGCTGACCCCGTCGGGACCCCGCGAACCCCGGGTCCGCCGTCCGTCCCCGACCCTCAAGACCGATGGACGGCGGCCCCGGCACGCAAGAAGAGGGGCGGCACCCTGTGCGGGGGTGCCGCCCCTTCGCGCATCATCTGGGCAGCCTGTCAAGCTACGCTGCTGACCAGCCGAAATGACGTTTGCTGGCGTTGGCTGCCGTTGAACCCGGGTGTCACCGTTGTGCCCTCCTGGGTGCCCTGTGGGAGCGACTGAGTCCCGTCGCGGGCCGAAACCACGGAAGGCCCGCCCCGGGTGCCCCCAACACGCTCTCCAACTGTCCGCGCGGCCGTTCAGAGGCGTTCGCAGGGGTTCGCGGGGCAGGTCAGACGAGGTGCGCGTACGGCCGAACGGTGGCGGCCACGAGTGCACTGGACAAAGACCAGAACAACGACGCAACACCGCACTCATCACAGGTCGATTGGTCAGCCGATGGCGGTGTGCCGTCAGACGGGTTGACGTTTGATTGCGATCAAGGCGGCGTCGTCGTCGAGTCGGCCGCCGACGTGGTGGGCTGGAGCAGCGTGCGCTCGCGCACGTGCTGGCGACCAAGGTCAACGACACGGTCATCACCACCGGGGGCGCCGATGTCCGGGGCGGACGCTCTGGGGGCCAGCCTGCCGCGGCAGGCGTGGAAGCGCCTGTCCGCCGGCCCGGGCGCTCATGGGCAGCGCTTCTACGACTGGGCCGGGGCTCCGATCCGGATCTGGTGGGAGAATGGATTCGGCCACTGGGTGCCTGCCGCCGCAGCCTCACCGATCCCACCGAGATCGCTTACTACGTCTGCTACGGACCGGTCGACACCCGGCTGAGGGACCTGGCCCGGGTGGCCGGGGCCCGGTGGCAGGTGGAGGAGTGTTTCCAGGCCGCGAAGAACGAGTGCGGCCTGGACCACTACCAGGTTCGTCGCTACAACGCCTGGTACCGGCACATCACCCTGTCCATGGCAGCCTTCGCCTCCCTGACCGCCATCCGCGCCCAAGAGCTGTCAAAAGGGGCTGCGATCTTGGACAAACCCGGCTGATACCCCTGTCCGTCGCGGAGATCCGCCGCCTGTTCGGGCTGCTCCTCCACCCACAACACCTCACTGCGGCATACCATCTGCGCTGGTCATGGTGGAGGCGTCTCAGTCAGACCCGCGCTCGCCGCAGCCACTACAAACGCAGAGGCCAGACTCCCTGACTGTGATTGCAGTATTAGGCGGCCGGGCCGTAGTTCAGCAAGGCGGGGTCGATCCTTCCGCGCTGCAGCTTCGAGTCGTGGGGCTCGAAGAGACCGGCGTCGGTGATGTAGAGCCGGTTTCCGCGTACCGCGACGGAGGTGGGTGAGGCGAGGCCGTCCGAGACGGTCAGGACGGTCTTGGTCGTCCCGTCGGGCTCGACGACCGCTACCTGGTTAAGAGCGTTCTGCGCGGCGAACACCACGTCGGAGTCGTCGCTGAGGAAGTTGAAGTCGTCAACGAAGGTGAGGCTGCTGGTCACGGTGTGGATTCGGCCGGGGGCGCCGGTGGCGGTGACCGGGATTCGCAGCAGGGTGCCCTGCGCGGTGTTGGAGACCCAGACGGCACCCTTGTGGAAGCGGAGCCCGTTCGCGCCGAACCGGAAGGATGCGTTGGGCGCGAGGGCGGGGTCGGTCAGCCAGGCGGTCGCCTTTCCGCCGGAAGCCGGGACGGCCCAGACGGTGCTCTTGGTGCTGTCGGCGACGTACAGGGTGTGCCCGGCGGGGTCGAGGGCCATGCCGTTGGGGACTCCGTCGGTGGGCAGGGCGGCGATGCGGCGAGGGGTGCCGCCCGGGGGCAGCTTCCACACGCCGACCCGGGAGGCGTCGTCAGAGCCCACGGTGTAGTAGATGGTGCCGTGGCGGTCGCGCGTGATGCCGCCGAACGCGTCGCCCTGGTGCCCGGCTGCTATCACCGTGCTGCTTCCGGACGGGTCGATCCGCAACAGTGACGGATGCCCGCCCGCCACAGCACGCCCGCCCAGCGTGGAGACGGTCAGTGAGTTGTCCGGGTTGACAGTAATGTTCTCCAGGGCGTCGCCGGCGGTGAAGTCGGTTGTGACGAGGGTCCTCACGTCGGTGACGACCGGCTTCGGGGATGCCTGTTGTGTCGCCGCGGACGCGTACGGCGCCGAGGCGAGGACGGCCGCCGCGGCGATCACCGTCGCAAGCCCTGACCGCTTCTTCAGGAGGAACGCCGCGGGGGCTGCTGTGGAAATTTCCATGAGTTGTCGCACTTTTCTCGAAAGGGCGCAGATGCGGCTGCGCGGGAAGTGGGACATGCAGGGATGGGGCTGCCTGCGCCCCGGTGGGATGCGTGGTCAGTACTGGGTTGGGTGTGGATCATGCCGTCGCCGTTGATGTACGTGTCGTTGGGAAACCGCGGCGGGTACTGGGTGTCGGCGGCGGCGCGGTAGAAGGCACCCGACAGCTCGGGGGGTATACGCGACCTCCAGGTCGTACACGTCCGCCTCGATCCGCGACGGGGCGAAGAACCCCCGGAACTTCGGCGTGTCCGGCCACGTCATGGTCTCCGGAGGCGGCTGGGTGCCCACCCGTTCCTATCCGGGTGTTCCATCGGGCTGCGTCGTTGCAGTGGCCATGACTCTCTCCCCTGTGACAGGGTTGGATCAAGCGAAGGATTTGATTGATGCGCCCGTTGAGGGCGGCGCGCCGCTGCGAGATCGGGCCCGGAAAGTTTTGAAGAACAGCCCTGACAGCGCGACTTGACCATCATGTCCCCGAGGTTTTTTCGACGTCCAACACTGAAACACGCACGCAATGATCGGAGACTGCGATGGATGTGCGGCAGATGGAATACGCGGTGGCCATCGCCGACGAACTCAACTTCACCTGGACCGCGGCGCGCTGCCGCATCGGGCAGTCCGGGCTGAGCCACCAGATCACCCAGCTCGAACGAGAGATCGGGCCCTGCTGTTCGAACGAACCAGCCGCAGTGTCCGCCTGACCCAGGCCGGGCGGACCTTCGTCGCCTTCGCGCGCCGGGTACTCAATGCCGTCCAGGAGATGCACGCAGACATCGCCTCGCTCGACGGGCCCGTGCGAGGGCGGCTGCGCATCGGCTCGCTGACGCT